>SXWC01000076.1 GCA_005789975.1 Planctomycetaceae bacterium | reverse complement strand
GCTCCTCCAGGTCATGGAGGAAGGCCGCCTCACCGACTCTTTCGGCCGCAACGTCGATTTCCGCAACACGATCATCATCATGACGACCAATGCGGGGGCCGAGGCGATCAAGAACGAGTCCGCCTTCGGCTTCCAAAAGCCCGACGACGACGCCAGCTACGAGGGCATGAAGGGCCGTGTCAACGAGCGGATCGAGAGGGTCTTCCGGCCGGAGTTCCTGAACCGCCTCGACGACGTGATCGTGTTCCACCACCTCACGGTCGAGGATCTCAAGCAGGTGATCGACATCGAACTGGCGAAGGTCCGCGAGCGGCTTGCCGAGCGGGGGCTGAAGCTCGAACTCACCGACGAGGCCAAGAAGTTCCTCATCAAGAAGGGTTCCGACACGGATTTCGGCGCGCGGCCGCTGCGTCGGGCGCTCGAGAACTTCATCGAAGACCCCGTTTCGGAGGAGCTCCTCAAGGGTGAGTTCGAGGGCAAGGACACCATCCAGGTGGACTGCATCGAGGTCGCCGGCAAGAAGCAGCTCTCGTTCAAGGGGCTGGCGACCGCCGAGCCGGTCGCCTCCGCGCCCGCCGAGGGAACCTCCGAAGGCTGATCACGGTCCACGACGACATCGCCGTCTGAGTGCGAAGCCGCCGCTGGCGTGCCGCTGATCCTCCGGGGTCGGGCCCGCCCCCGGTCCGCTCTTCGCAGACGGGCTCGTCGCAAGAGCGTCACCCCGCCGACGCTCCGCCTCCCGCCGCGGCTTGCCCAGCCTGCCCGGTCGCCCGGGAATCGTTCCGTCCGGCTCATGCCGCCCGACCCGCACGGCCGATACGACCGGCAGGGTTCGATGCGCCCTCCCCGGCGCACACCTTGCTTGGACTCGCTCCCATGGCCGCACGTTCCTCCGCCCACTCTCCCACGGGTATGACCGGCTGGTTCGCCAATCAGGTGGCGAACCTCGGACAGTTCGCCATGGACTGGGTTGCCGGCGTCGGCGACGTGGCCGTGTTCGCCATCCAGACCATCGGCTGGATCTTCGCCCGGCGGCAGCGGCGGGACGTGCTTCTCCCCAACTTCTATCAGATCGGCGTCATGTCGCTGCCGGTCGTCGCGCTCACCGGCCTGTTCATCGGCATGGTGCTCGCGGTGCAGAGTTATGCGCAGTTCAAGGCGCTCGGCCTGCAGACCCGACTCGGTTCGGTCATCAACCTCTCGCTCGTGCGGGAGCTTGGGCCCGTGCTCGCGGCCACGATGCTGGCGGGCCGCGTCGGCAGCGCGATGGCGGCCGAACTCGGCACGATGCGGGTCACCGAGCAGATCGACGCCCTGGAGAGCATGGGAGCCAACCCCATCTACTACCTCGTCGTGCCGCGGTTTCTCGGCTGCCTCATCCTCATCCCGTCGCTCACGGTGATGGCCGACTTCATGGGCGTGCTCGGCGGCTATTTCTACTCCCATGTGCTCCTGGGCATCGACTACCACCATTACTGGGCCAACTCGCGGGAATACGTCGATGTCTTCGACTTTCTGCTGGGCATCTTCAAGACCTTGTTTTTCGGCGCGGCGATCGCGCTGGTCAGCTGCCATCATGGCTTCCACTGCGAGCCGGGCGCCGAGGGGGTGGGCCGGGCCGCGACCAATGCCTTCGTCCACTCGTTCGTGCTGATCCTGATCCTCGATTTGTTCCTGGGAATCTGGCTCAACAACGTCCACGACTTCTTCCGTCCCGAAGGCCCGCGGAAACTCCTCTGAGCCACCATGCCCGCCGCCGCACCCGCCAAGCCCCGCCGCCTCGACGAGCCAGCAGGCCCGCTCCTCCGGGTGGAGTCGCTGCACGTTCGCTTCGGCAGCCAGGAGGTGCTCCGCGACATCTCGATCGACCTGGAGCCGGGGCGGACGCTCGTGGTGCTCGGGGAGAGCGGCTGTGGCAAGACGGTCCTCCTGAAGTCGATGATCGGCCTCATCCGTCCCACCGCGGGCGACGTGCAGTTCGAGGGGCAATCGCTCGCCGGCCTCAACGACCGGTCGCTCGCCCACCTGCGAACGCGGTATGGCTTCGTCTTTCAGGGTGCCGCCCTCTTCGACAGTCTCACGATCCTCGACAACATCGCCTTCCCGCTGCGGGAACACACCCGGATCGCCGACACCGAGATTCGTTCGATCGTCGCCTCGCTCCTCGACGAGGTGGGGCTGCCCCGCAGCGTGCTTTCCAAGAAGCCGGTCCAGTTGTCGGGGGGCATGCGGAAGCGGGCGGGCCTCGCCCGGGCGTTGGCCCTCGATCCGCAGATCGTGCTCTACGACGAACCGACGACCGGCCTCGACCCGATCATGAGCGACGTGATCAACGAGCTCATCCTGCGGGTCCGCGAGCGGCCGCAGGTGACCAGCGTGGTCGTCACGCACGACATGCACACCGCCCGGAAGGTGGCCGACCGCGTGATCATGCTGTATCCGGTCTTCCGGCTCCGCCCCGACGAGCCCCAGATCGTGTTCGACGGCACCGTGGAGGAACTCGGTCGCTCCCGCGACCCGCGGATCAGCCAGTTCGTCGAAGGCCGGGCCGGCGCGCGGCTCATGGAACTCCGCGAGGAACAGGCACGCGACAACGGGGCCCCGGTTGAACCGGCCGCCGATGCCCTGACCGACGCCGCAACCGACGCAGACGAGGGGGAGGCCGACGCATGAACGACCGCGTGATGCAGTTTCGTGTGGGAGTCGTGGTGCTGGCGACGGCCATCATCACCGGCATCCTGATCGTCCTGTTTGGCGACCTGCCCTCGCTCGTGCAGGCCACCTACCCGCTCAAGATGAGTTTCTCCGACGCCCGGGGCGTCGCCGAAGGGACGCCGGTCCGGAAGAACGGCATCCTCGTGGGCCGCGTCTCCAACGTGCAGCTCGACGAGCGCGGCGGCGTGAGCGTGGAGGCCTCCATCGACTCCTACGTGCCGATCTACAAGGACGAGCAGCCGCGGATCGCCAGCACGCTGCTCGGCGACGCCGAAATCCAGCTCGTGCCCGGCTCGATCAGGCCGCCCCGGCAGCGGGTCGGCAAGGACGAGGTGCTCCCGGGCGCCGTCTCCCGCGATCCATTCGAGATGTTCGCCACGCTCGAACCAAAACTCGGCGGGGCCCTTGAATCCCTGGCCGAAGCGAGCGAGTCGGTGAAAAAGCTGTCTGACAACCTCGATCGGCTCCTGCTCGGGGACGACGACACCTTCTCGAAGATGGTGAAGAAGACCGAATCGGCCCTCGATGCCTTCAGTCTGGCGATGGCCAACATCAACGACGTGATGGGTGATCCGCAGGCCCGTGCCAATCTCAAGCAGACGCTCAACTCGCTCCCCGACGTCATCACCGACCTGCGGACCACGGTCCAGGGCATCGGCGAGACGGTCGACACCGCCGACCGCAACCTCCGCAACCTCGAGGGCCTCACCAAGCCGCTCGGCGAGCGGGGCGAGGGGATGGTGGCGCAGATCAACCAGACGATCGGCCGGCTCGACGAGACGCTCCAGCAGGCTGCCATGTTCACCAAGGCGCTCAACGAGTCGCAGGGCACGCTCGGCAAGCTCGTGCGGGATCCGCAGGTCTACAACGATCTCGCCCAGGCGGCAGGCAACGTGAACCGCCTCACGAAGGAGCTCCGGCCGATCGTCGACGATGTCCGCGTCTTCACCGACAAGATCGCCCGGCACCCCGAGCAGCTCGGTGTCCGCGGGGCGCTCGACCGCCGCCCGGGGCTGAAGTAACCGGGCGGAACGCGTCGATCGCGGCCGCCCGGGAACCGGATCAGACCCCGACCGGCAGAGACGTCTCCGACTCGATGATCCGCAGATACTCGGCGATGAACACGCCGTATCGGGCCTTCACGTCGGCGGGCAGATGCTTGTAGCCGGCCACCCGGCCGCGGCACGTCGCCGAACCGCAGCGGCACGGCCCGCCGAGATGCACGACCTCCTCCTCGAAGGTCTCGTAGTCCACGGTGACCTCCTCGCCCACGGCGATCGGCCGCAGGGCGCGGACTTCGAGTTCCTTGACGCCGGAGCGGATCACGATGCCGCAGTTCGGCTCGCAGGAGTGGTTCAACAGCACGGCCACACCGTGCGGAACGATGTGGGTCTGCCGATCGACCTGAACGGTGTATTGCGTCCGCTGCGGTGACGGCTCGCCCCAGGTCTTGAGAATCGTCTCGCCGGCGGCGATGTCGCGGGTCGCGGTCACGCCGCGGCCCAGCCGCCCGACCTTCGCTTCCAGCGGCTCGCCCGGCTTGGGCACCAGCGCCGTCGCGTCACCCGCGGCCATTCCGGCAAACTCGTCGAAAATCGAGTCCTTGAGCCGGCTGCCGTACCGTTCCGTGAGCCAGGGCATCGTCTGCTCGATGGAGTCGGCCTGCAGGAGGACGAGATCCCCGGCGCCGACGGCGTCGAGCACGAGCGCCGCACTCGTCGCCCAGTCGCCCCCCGCCTCGATCGCGACCGGCCTGTCGGGCGTCATCCCCGCCCGGATTCCCTCGGAGATGAGCCGCGTGATCTCCCCCGGCTCACGGCCGCGGATGTAGGCGTCTTCGTAGACCACCACCCGATCGAACGTGGCGGCGAGGAGCCGGCCCTGGGCGACGAGGTCGTCGTCGCGACGGTCGCCGGCGGCCGAGTAGACGGCCGTCCGCCGCGGATGTGGAAACTTCGCCAGCGAACCGCAGATCCGCTCGAGCGACGGCACGTTGTGCCCGTAGTCGACCACGATGGCGGCGCCCTGAAGATCGAGGAGGTTGAACCGTCCGGGCGAACCGGCAGAACCGCTCGAGAAGCTCTCGAGGCCGAGCCGGACCAGTTCCAGTGGCACGCCTAGCCGCCAGGCCGCCGCGGCGCTGGCCAGCACGTTCTCGACCTGGAAGTCGACCAGGCCGCGGTGCACGAGCGGCACGCGATCGAGGTGAGCCAGTCGCGTCTCGCGGGGACCGTCGCAGAGCACGATCCAGCCCTCGCGAACGGTCGCGGCGAGGCCACCCTGGGCGAGGTGCTCCACGAGCACGGGATTGGCCGGATCGAGGGCGAAGTAGACCACCTGGCCCTTGCACCACTTCTTCATCCCGACGACCAGGGGGTCGGCGGCATTGAGCACGGCGGCGCCGCTGGGCCGCACGGCTGCGACGATCGCCCCCTTCACCCACGCAATCTGCTCGGGCGTGTCGATCTCGGCGATGCCGAGATGGTCGCCCGAGGCGATGTTGGTCACGACGGCCACGTCGCAGCAATCAAAACCGCAACCCTCGCGGAGAATGCCCCCCCGGGCGGTCTCGAGGACGGCCGTGGTGACCGCCGGATTCGCGAGCACGCGGCGGGCGCTTCTCGGGCCGCTGCAGTCGCCCGTATCGATCTGTCGGCCATTGATCCAGACACCCTCGGTGCATGTCGATCCGACGGTGGCGCCACCCGTGGAGGCGAGGTGCGAGATCAGGCGGACGACCGTCGTCTTGCCGTTGGTGCCGGTGACGGCGGCGGTGGGGATCCGGCCGTCGTCCCCGGGGCCGAAGAGGGCGTCCACGATCGCGGCACCGACATTCCGCGGCGTGCCGGCCGTCGGCTCGAGATGCATTCGCAGGCCCGGAGCCGCATTGACCTCGATCACGACTCCCCGCTGGGATTCGAGCGACGCGGTGATGTCCTCCATCACCATGTCGATGCCGGCCACGTCGAGGCCGATGATCCGGGCCGCCTCGATGGCGCGGGCGGCGACCTCGGGATGGACGATGTCGGTCACGTCCTCCGCCGATCCGCCGGTGCTGAGGTTGGCGTTGCGCCGCAGCATGACCTGCAGGTCCGCCGCCGGGACCGCATCCGGGGCGAGCCCCTGCTCACGAAGCACCGCGACGGCGACCTCGTCAATCACCATCGGGCTCAGCGATGTGGCGTGGTCGCCGCAGCGCCGCGGATCCTCGTTGACCTTGTCGACGAGCTGCCGCACCGTCGAGCTGCCGTCGCCGACGACGAGCGGCGGGTGCCTGCGGGCCGCCGCCACCATGCGGTTGCCCACCACGAGCACGCGGTAATCGTCACCACTGACGAACCTCTCGACGACGACGGCGGGGTCCTGCTCGTGAGCGAGGGCCCAGGCCTTCTCGACCTCCTCCCGGGTGACGAGGTTCACCGACACGCCGCGGCCCTGGTTGCCGTACCGCGGCTTCACGACCACCGGGCCGCCGATCTCCTCCGCCACGGCCCACGCGTCGGCCGCGTCGCTGACGGGCCGGCCCTCGGGCACGGGAATGCCCGACTCGGCCAGGAGGGAGCGGGTGAGGTCCTTGTCCTGCGCGATCGTCTCGGCGACGGCGCCTGTTCGATCGGTCTCCGCGGCGAGGATCCGCCGCTGCTTGGCCCCGTGCCCGAGTCTGACCAGCGAACCCTCGGTGAGCCGCTGCGGGGGAATGCCCCGCGCCGCGGCGGCCTCGACGATCGACCGCGTGCTGGGACCGAGCTGCACCTCGAGGAGCACCTTGCGGAGCCGCTTCACCTCGCCGGCCACGTCGAAAGGAGCGTCTTCGATCGCCGCCATCAACAGCCGGTGGGCCGCGTGAAGGCACTCGATCGCGAACTTCTCCTCCTTGTATTCGATCACGACCTTGTAGACGCCCCGGGTCTTGGCCTCGCGGGCGCGGCCGTATCCCACCGGCGTGCCGGCGAGTGTCTGCAGTTCGAGCGTGACGTGCTCGAGCACGTGGCCCATCCAGGTGCCGTCCCGCAGCCGTTCGAAGAAGCCGCCACGGGTCCCGACCGAGCAGCGGTGCTCGATCATGGTCGGCAGCCAGGACATGACCCGCTCATTGAAGCCGGGAAGCGTGTTGGAGGGGAAGTCCTCCAGCCGTCCGAGATCGACCCAGGCTTCCAGGCAGGGGAACGATGCCCATTGATTGGGACCGCGAAGGACCTTGAGCGAAAGAATCTCCATGGATGGAACTAGTTTTCTTTGACCGGTCGCAGACGCATGCGCGGGTCTGGTCGTGTGCGCCTCCTCCAGCCGCCGGACATTCCGACGGATGGTTCTGGAACGGAGGTCGCACGGTTCACAACGGCACTGTGCCGGCGCGTCGCCTGCACAGTCCTGCCTGCCTGGGCAGGCATCCGCACGAACCCGACGAATGAAGTCGTCAGGGCGGCGGCTGGCACTCCGGCGCCGCTGGAGAGAAGCCCCCGGCGAAGGGATTCTTCGCGGACAGGCTCGAGAACAATGGCAAACAGAAATCCACCGACAACCGACCGGCCGAAGTGGCCATGGGACGAAAAGATTCCTACACCCCGAGGCCGGATGGTAACGCCGCACGCCACACGGACGCGCGTTCGCTTGCGATACCCGTTCCTCGCGGCACCATGATTCCAACCGCAGCGTCCTCCGGACAAAGTCCGGCCGACACCGCCTCGCCAAAAAGCCCGGCCCCGGTTGCCCGTGGCCGTCTTCGCGGATCGATCGCCAAAGTTTACGCTTCCCGGCGCCGACTGCGAATGATTTTTCGACACCCCGAGGGAGAAGCACGTGGCGTGCCGAACGGTCACCGCAAGCGAATCGGCCGGAGTCACGGCCGAAAAACCGCACTCGGGGGAAATCCCTGGGAGGGGATTCGCGGAAAAGATGACCGATGAGCGTGGCAAAATAAGGCCAGTGACGGCAGGCGGGTGGGAAATTTCTACAGTGCGGCGGGCAAGCTCGGGCACGGCGGCGGGATTATGGAACGCAACCTTTTCGCGGAGGGGGCACGCTGATCCCGCCACCGCTCTCCGCCATGGGACGGTAATCTAGGCATGTTCGGAAAGCCACGCAAATTTCTGTTGCCGGAGTGCCGGACACCCTTTTAACCGGCCGCGGGAGGCTGAATTCAAGGTCTTCGCCCGATGAAACCCCGGTGTTTGCCGGGCCGTGCTACCTTTCCTCTTTCATGACACCTCCTGCCCCCGAAATCCCGGCCCGCGCACCGAACTCCCCTTTGGTGGGGATCGGGCCTCCCTGGTCCCAGGGGTTCGCCTTTGGGCCGGATGAGACCGTCCTCGCGGCCTGCCGCTTCGATCTCAACGCGCAGTTGCAGTTCGGCGACGGCTGGATCGTGCTCACCAACAAGCGGGTGATCGCCGACGAGCCGGCCTCCGCCGAGGGCACTGTGCGAGCGGCCGGCGGCCCCCGCTCATGGTGGATCGATGCCGACACCCGGCTCGATGTGCAACTGCGGTCGGCGGTTGGCCGGGTGGATCTCTCGCAGGGCGATCAAATCGTCGCCCGCTGGCTGTTCACGCCCGCCAAGGCCGCGGCCATCCATGCGCTGGAAGACGCCTTCGACGCGCGACTGCGTGGCCCCGATGGGCTGACCGAGCCCGCTGACCTGAGAAGCACCCGACAGCAGGTGGCAGACGCTTCTGAGGAAGAGGCCGAGGAGCAGCCGGCCGCCGCCGCGAACCGGGACCTCGCCGATGACGCGGCAGGAACCGGGGGATCGGCCTCGTGGCGGCCGCTCTTCCGAGTCATCGCGTTCGCGAAGCCCCATGCAGGCATGGCGGTCCTGGGGGCTGTCCTCTCCTTGGCGAGCACGGCGGCGGCGCTCGTCCCCCCCTACCTCACGATGCCGCTGGTGGACGACGTGCTGATCCCCCGGCAGAACGGCAAGGATGTGCCCTTCTCAATCGTCTGGTGGTATCTCGGCGGCCTCCTCGCGGCGGCCCTCATCGCCTGGCTGCTCTCGTGGTTTCAGACCTGGACGGCCGCATGGGTCAGCGAACGTATCGCCGTGGGCCTGCGGACGCGGACCTACGCCCACATGCAGTCCCTCTCGCTCGACTTCTTCCAGAGCAAGCGGACGGGCGATCTGATGTCGCGGGTCGGCAGCGACACCGACAAGATCAACGTGTTTCTCTCGGTGAACCTGATCGAGTTCGCCTCGAATCTGATGCTCCTGGCCCTGACCACGATGGTCCTGGTCTGGCTCAATCCCACGCTGGCGCTGCTGACGCTTGTGCCCATTCCCTTCGTGGTCTGGCTCATTTATGCCGTTCGCGAACGGCTGCGACGCGGCTTCGCCCGGGCCGCCGTCGCATGGAGCGACATGACGAGCGTGCTGGCCGACACGATCCCGGGCATCCGTGTCGTCAAGGCTTTCGCGCAGGAGGCGCGGGAGATCGACCGCTTCGCAGCCTCCAACGAGCGGGTCCTCGAGGCGAACGACCGCGTCAACGTGGTCTGGTCGTTCTGCGGGCCCGTCATCAGCCTGTTCAGCGAGATCGGTCTGCTCGTCGTCTGGGCCTGCGGCGCATGGCTTGTGTTCGCCGGCGGCGTGACCGTCGGTGGGCTGACGGCCTTCCTCGCCTACATCGCCCGGTTCTACGGCCGCATCGAATCGATGATCCGAATGGTCCCAGCCACACAGCGGGCCGCCGCGAGCGCCCAGCGGATCTTCGAGATCCTCGACTGCCAGCCGACCGTCGCCCAGGCCGCGCGGCCGGTGAGGCTCGACCGCGTTGCGGGACGAATCGAGATCTCGGGCGTGCATTTCCGCTACGGCGCCCGCGAGGTGCTGCACGGCATCGACCTCGTGATCGAGCCGGGCGAAATGATCGGCCTCGTGGGCACGAGTGGCTCGGGCAAGTCAACGCTCGCCAATCTCGTCTGCCGGTTCTACGACCCGTCGAGTGGCTCGATCCGGATCGACGGCGTCGATCTCCGTGACGTCGATATCGCCGACTACCATCGCAATCTGGGCTGCGTGCTTCAGGAGCCGTTCCTGTTTTTCGGCACCATCGCCGACAATATCGCCTACGGACAGCCGACCGCATCGCGCGAGAAGATCGTCGCCGCGGCCCGGGCCGCCGGGGCCCACGACTTCATCCTCTCACAGCCGCTCGCCTACGATTCGCGGGTCGGCGAACGCGGCAGCGGCCTCTCCGGTGGTGAGCGGCAACGACTCTCGATCGCCCGCGCCCTGCTCGTCGACCCGCGAATCCTCGTTCTCGACGAGGCCACATCGAGCGTCGACGCCGAGACCGAGGCGATCATCCAGGCGGCGATCGACAGGCTGGTGACGGGGCGGACCACGATCGCGATCGCCCACCGGCTCTCGACGCTCCGCCGCGCCAACCGGATCGTCGTGCTCGACGCCGGCCGCATCGTGGAGATGGGCACGCACGACGACCTGCTCGCCGCCGACGGCATGTATGCCCGACTCTACCGCTCGCAGATGAAGGCCGCCGAGGAGGCGGCAGCCGCCGGCTGAACCGCTCCCCGCATCGCCGTAAGAGACCATCCTGCCCATGCACACTCCCGCAGACGCCCCCGCGACGATCGCCGCCGACTCGCCCGAGGGCTGGAGGCTCGAGCGGCATGCCCATGGCCGCCTGGATCTGATCGACATCGACGGCCGGTGCCATCAAGACGTCGATGTGCTCCGCGCATTCCCGGTGACGGCCCCGGCGGGGCCGGTGGCCGTCGTCGCCGCCGACGGTGGTGAACTGGCGTGGGTGGAATCCCTCGCTTCGCTCCCCGCCGCGCTCAAGTCACTGCTCGATCGTGAACTCGCCCAGCGGGAGTTCCTGCCGGTGATCGAGCGGATCGAGGCCGTATCCGACACCGAACCGACGGAATGGACCGTGAACACGGACCGCGGGCCGCATCGGTTCGTCGTCGCGCACGCCGACGACGTGGCCCGCCACCCGGATGGAAGCGTGTTCGTGACCGACACGTTCGGAATGAGATACCGGATCCCGCGAGTGGCCGGCCTCGACCCGCACAGCCGCCGCCTCCTCGAAAAACTGGCGTAGCGGGCCGGGGATGGCTTTTTGCAGGGGCAGACAGACCGGGCCCGCAGCCTGCGCCGACCCGCCAGGTTGACCCGCGGTCCGCGGAGGGCCTTTCCCGGGGCCGTAAGATGGACGGGTTGCACCGTTCCTGAGGGACGGGGGGCTTTTTTTCCGGGAAAAAACCCAGTTTTTTTCTCAACTCGCGGCTTGTGGCCTGCGTAGACCGGATTAGTCTCGAAGGGTCCTTCCAGGAGAGAACCCCGATGATCCAGAACCGTATCCGTCCGACCTTTCTCCATCGCCTGCGGTCGCTCGCCTGTGCGGGCCTGGTGCTCGCGCCGCCGGCGCCTGGCATCCAGGTCGCGACCGCCGAGTGCGGCTGCGATGCCGTGGCGACTCCGGCGGCGACCCCCACCCAGACCTATCGCCTCGACTACAAGACCGTCTACGACGAACAGCAGGTCACGGCGTATCGCATTTCCACCGAGACCGTCTACGACACGAAGTCGTACACCGTTCAAAAGCCCGTCATGGAGACCCAGACGCAGGAGCGTCGCTACACCGTGCAGCGTCCGGTCTGGGAGACCCAGACCCGCGAGGAGCGATTCACCGTCATGAAGCCGGTCTACGAGACCGTGGTCGAGGATCGCAGCTACGACGTCACCCGCGACGTGGTCGAGACGGCCACCCGCGAGGAGCAATACACCGTGATGAAGCCGGTCTACGAGACCGTGATGCAGCAGCAGGTGACCACGGTCAGGAAGCCCGTCTACGAGACGAGCGAGCGGGAGCAGGCCTACACCGTCTCCGAGCCGGTCACGCAGATGCGGACGGCGTATTCGGTCGGCAGCCAGGCCGTTGACACCGTCACGCCCGTCGTCACGCCGGGCTCGACCGGTCTGGCCTACGCCCCGGGTGGCTGGGTCATCGACCCCCTCACCGGGCTCGCCGTCTGGCAGCGGGGCGGCTACGCCTGGGTGATGACGCCCGGCGCGGTCGTCAATCAGGTCAACCGCGTCTACCAGCCGACCTACACGCCGGTGCAGGTGCCCGAGACCACCATGGTCAACCGCGTGGTCACCCAGAAGGTGCCGGTGCAGACGGTGCGCTACATCGACGAGCAGGTGGTCCAGCAGGTGCCCGTGCAGAGCATGAAGATGGTGGCCGAAACCGCCGTCCGGCAGGTGCCCGTGCAGACCGTGCGGAAGGTCGTGGAGCGGGTCGACAACAAGGTGCCCGTCCAGGTGATGAAGATGGTTCCCGAGGAACAGGTCCGTCAGGTCGCCTTCCAGGTCTGCAAGTACGTCACGGAGGAGAAGGTCGAACCGGTGCAGGTGCAGGTCATGAAGTACGTCACCGAGGAACGGACGATGCAGGTGCCGCGGGTGGTCGAGAAGAAGACCCCCTACACCTACACCGTCCGCATGCCGCGGACCGTGGTCACGAAGGTGCCGCTCGATCCCTGTGGCAACCCGGTGACCGCTCCCACGGCCCCGGCGGTCTCCTCCGCCCCGACCATGCCGGCCGCGGCCGCGGCCGCCACCTTCGAAGCGATCCCGGCGCCCGCCGCAGCGGCCGCCCGTCCGACCACGCCCCCTCAAGCCCCGGCCGATGCCGGTCCGATGAAGACGTTCAGCGAGAAGCCGACCGGCACCCCGGCCCCGGCTGCCGACGGATGGAAGGCGGCCGGGTCCGATCTCGTCGCCCCCACGAACACGCAACCCGAGGCTGTTCGTGCCGAGAAGCCGACCGAGCCCGCCCCGGCTGCGGCCCCCGCCGACAACGCGCCGACGATCGCCCCGCTCGGACCTGCCGTCGAGCCGGCGGCCCCCGCTCACGATCCCCGCGACGTGCCGGCCGCCGGCACGTCGGGCAGAGGTTTTTTGAGGCCGATTCCCTCCGACCACACGACCTGAAGCCTGCACCCGGGACCGTCCCGGTTTCGCCGCCTGCCGGCCGACGACCGGCTTCTTCTCAGGCGTGAAGGACAAGACGCCCGGCGTTTGGCAGCATTGCATGCGCGGAGTACATTCCGGCGAACTCCGCCGGAATCTCTTGCATGCCCCACGAGGTCAAGGACGACCAGCCATCCCCGGGCGGGCCGCCCGCACGCCGAAAAAGCGTTCGACGCAGCCGGCCCTCCGCGCGGCCCCTGCTGGCCGACGAGCATCCCGCAGACCATCCGGGCGTCCGCCGGCTTCACACGTCGGCGATGATGGCAGCGGTGCTCGACGTGCCGCCGGCCGCCATCCGGCATTGGGTCCGCGGCGGCCTGCTCGAAGTCGTGCGGGGCACAGGCTCGGTGGAATGGTTCGACTTCGAACAGCTCGTCGTGGGCCGCCACCTGGCCAGGCTGCTGGGCCGGGGGCTCTCGCTGCGTGAGATCGATGCCAAGCTCGCCGATCTGGCGCCTGGCGGTGCCCGCGCGGCGGCGGCGGCCGCAGGACGGGTGAGGATTGACGGTCGCAGACTGAGCATCGACGACGGCTCGAGGCTGCTCGCCGCTGGAGGCCAGCTGCAGTTCGTCTTCTACACCGCCCCGCTGGCCCATCCCGAGCCTCCGGAGATGCCGAGCGTCGTCGGCCTGCCGCCGCGACCAGCCGTGCGCGAGGAGGTGCCGGGCGAGGAGCCGCACCATCCCTCACCCTCCGGCAACGTCGGCGAGATTCTCGATCTCGCCGACGATCTCGAGGCCGCCGGGGAGTTTGTCGAGGCCGCCGAGGCGCTCCGCGCCGTGCTGCAGGCCCAGGGACCGACGGCCCGGGTGATCTTCATGCTGGCCGAACTGCTCTACCGGGCAGGCGATCTGACGGCGGCCCGCGAGCGCTATTACGCTGTGATCGAACTCGATCCCGACCACCTGCAGGCCCGCTCGAGCCTCGGCTGCGTGCTCGCGGAACTCGGCGAACACGAACTGGCCCTGGCCGCGCTCGAGGGCGTTCTCCGTCAAGAGCCGGCTTACGCCGATGCCCACTGGCACATGGCGGGGGTGCTGCAGGACACGGGGCTCGACGACGAGGCGGCGCACCACCTCCACCGCTTCCTCGCCCTCGCACCGGAGAGCCCGTGGGCCGACCTCGCCCGCACCCGCCTCGACGGGGCTGGCAGCGGCTCTCAGTAGGCGCCCCAGGGACCACGCACGGCGTTCACGCCGAACTGCACGGTGTCGCTGGGCTGGGCGGGCGTGGGCAGGAAACCGCCGCCGCTCCCGCCGACTCCGCCCGGCCCCGGATAGGGACGGCGAAACTGGTGATAGATCGGCGCCACCCGCGAGCTGGGCACGCCCCACGCGTATTGGGTCTGAAACTCCGCGGTCGGCGGAACGACCAGCGCGATCGGGCGACCCTCCGCGGGATCGTACCAGGCGCTGTGCCAACTCTTGCCCTGACTGCGGAGGAAGTAGCGCTTTTCCCAGGCGTCGTATTTGCAGCTGCCCGGACCACAGAGGCCGCCGTGCCCGCAGAGACCACATCCGTGGCCGGCACAGGGCCCGCACTGACCGTGTCCGCAGGGACCGCACTGCCCGTGCCCGCAGCGACCCCACGGACGGTGACCGTGGCCCATGTGGCCGGATGCCACATACCCCTGTCCAGAGCCGCTGCATCCCGGCCCGGGCGCCGGAGCGAACCCATCGCCCGCAGGAGCCGTGCGCGCCGAGACGATGACCGCCGCGGCGAAGAGTCCCGCCCACACGGAACGTGAAACGAACGATCCACGCATGATGCGAGGTCTCCTCGGGATCAATACCAGTAGGCCTTGACGTCGGTCCGCATGCCCGTCACGCCGGCCGGGCGGATGTAGTGGCGACGATGCTTGTAGAGAAACTCGTGCGGCATGAACGGCGGGTAGGTGTGCCACGTGTGCCCGACCCGGGGCGGCACCGGCCGCGGCGAGACATAGAGCTGAGCCCCCATGCCGGGAGCGGCACCCGCCGCCACCGGCGGCACATAGAAGTTGTAGAAGACGTCGGGAGTCGGCCCCTCGACGCCGCCGTCGATCGGGGTCGCGAACAGAGTGCCGCCATCGGCGAAGATCGCGACGAGCAGGGCCGCGAGCAGTTGGATGCGGGTCGATCGGGCGTGCAACATCGCGTCACCTCACAAGACGAAAGCCGAAGGCTGCCAGGATTGCCCCGACACACGGAACTTCGACCGGAGCCCCTTCTGCGCATCACTCCCGTCATGCCACGCACGCCGGTTCTGCCCGACAGTCACAACTTCACGCGGCCCCGATTCGACCCCTCCCGGAGGCCACCCGGGGACCTCGCCACCGGCAAAGTCAGCCCCTCTTGCCAAGGGTGCCGCCGCGGATCACAGTCTGGGGGCCAAAACAGCCCCGGAATCGCCATGGTCAAGACAGCCGCAAACCCGCCTGGGGCAGCGAAAAAGCCCGCGAAAAAGAAACCCTCCCCGGCCGCCGCCGCTTCGGCCGAGGCCGCCGTGGACCAGCCGGCCGCCGCCCCGCCCAAGTCACCTGCGAAACGCCGGGCCACCGCCCAGACGCTCGCCGCCGGCCAACGCGACATCTCGGTGAGCGAGTTCTTCGCCAAGAACCGCCACCTCCTGGGCTTCGACTCGCCCCGCAAGGCGCTGCTCACGAGCGTCAAGGAGGCGGTCGACAACTCGCTCGACGCCTGTGAGGAGGCGGGCATCCTGCCGGAAATCTGGGTGCGGATCGAGCAGGTCGGCGACAGCGGCACGCGGTATCGCATGAGCGTGCAGGACAACGGCCCCGGCATCGTCAGCAAACAGATTCCGCTCATCTTCGGCAAGCTGCTCTACGGCTCGAAGTTCCACCGTCTGCGGATGAGCCGCGGCCAGCAGGGCATCGGCATCTCGGCCGCCGGCATGTATGGCGTGCTCACGACCGGCAAGCCGGTGAAGATCATCTCCAAGATCGACGCCAAGCACCCCGCCCACTATTCCGAACTCCGGATCGACACCAAGACCAACCAGCCGGAAATCCTGAACGGCAAGGGGGACGGCGTCGACATCCCCGCCGGCAAGGGCGGCGCGGAGTTGATGAAGAAGCATTCGATCGAGTGGGTCGGGGAGAACGACCGGGGCGACGTCATCGAGCACGGCACCCGCGTGACGATCGAGATGGAGGCCAAGTTCCAGCGCGGCCGGGGCAGCGTCGAGGAATATCTCGAGCAGACGGCGATCTCGAACCCGCACGCCCGTTTCCATTTCCAGGGACCGGACGGGCCGGAGCGGATCCTCGATCGGTCGAGCGACGACCTGCCGCCGGAGCCCAAGGAGATCAAACCGCATCCCTACGGCGTCGAACTGGGCCGGCTGGTGACGATGCTCCAGGAGCATCCCAGGCTCACGCTCGCGCAGTTCCTCACGCAGTCGTTCTCCCGGGTGTCGCACGGCACCGCGAAGAAGATCTGCGACACGGCGAAGGTCTCGACCCGGGTCACGACCGGCAAGCTCGGCCGCGGCGAGGCCGACGCCGTCTTCAAGGCGATCCAGGACACCAAGATCCCGCCGCCGGCCACCGATTGCGTCGTGCCCATCGGCGAGCAGCGGCTGCTCGCCGGCCTGCGGCAGGTCGTGCCCGGCGAGTTTTTCACCGCCGCCACCCGGCCGCCCTCCGTCTACCGCGGCAATCCCTTCCTGGTCGAGGCGGCGCTCGCCTACGGTGGCGGCACATCGGCACAGAAGATCACCCGCGAGGGACTCGGCGAACTCGCCTCCGAGAGCGATGCCCGCAGTCTGCGGCAGTTCCTCACCACCACGTTCTCGGGAATCGGCGGCGAGGCGGCCGAAAAGATCCTCGCGGAGGCCCAGCTCGCGCCGCGGCAGAGCCCCTCGAAGCTCAAAAAGCCGCAGCTCGACGCGCTCCACGGCGCGATGCAGCACGTCAATGCCGAGGAAAGCCAGAGCATGAACGTGCTGCGATACGCCAATCGTGTGCCGCTCCAGTTTCAGCCCGCGGCCTGCGCCGTGACACAAATGATCCTCTCGACCAACTGGCGTTCCTACGGCCTGTCGCAGTCGCGGGGCAGCCTGCCCAGCGGGCCGGTCACGGTGATGGTCCACGTGGCCAGCGTCTGGGTGCCGTTCACGAGCGAGTCGAAGGAGGCGGTCGCCTCCTACCCCGAGATCCAGAAGGAAATCCGCCTGGCGCTGCAGGCCGTGGGCCGCAAGCTCGGGATGTACATGCGGCGGCGCCTCCGCGTGGCGCAGGAGGGGCAGCGGCGGAGCATCTTCCTCCGCTATCTCGGCGAGGTCGCCGGTGCCGTCTCGCAGATCAACGGCCTCGACAAGACCAAGCTCTACGAACAGCTCCTCGCGGTGGCGAAGAAGAAGACCGCCGAGGCCGATGTCAAGCTCGACGACCGAGGCAGGCCGATCCAGGACGAGGAGGAACTCGAACTCGGCGACAACTGCATCATCGTGCCGCAGGTCATGCCGGGTGCCGCGGCCGCGGACAAGTCGGCCGCCGAAGACGCGGCGAAGCCGGCACGCGGCCCGCGGAAAAAGCCGGCCACGAAGCCATCCCCGTCGGGATCCCGCCGCGCCCGGCGGTGAATCCGGGGCCTTGGCCTCGATGGTGTTCGGCGGCCGGACATCGCCGGCCGCCGAACGCGGAGCTCATCGACCACGGTCAAGCCGCGGGCGTCAGCGGGCCGGCGCCGTTACTTCGCCCCCTTCATCCGCTCGATCTCGGCCTCGAGCTTCTTGATTCGCTCTTCCATCTCGGCGAACCGGCGGCGGGCCTGCTGCATCTTCTCGCGGCTCTCCTCCATCCGCCGTCGGCCCTCCTCCATCCGCTGCTCCATCATCGCCTGAGCCTCGGCGGGCATGGCCGGCCGGGTTCGCTCCGCCGCGGCAGGTCCGTCCGCGGGTCCCATGCGCAGCACCATGCCCTGGCCCATGGGGCGGCCGGCGACGCCGGGGCGACCGCCCATCCCCATCCCTGCCTCGATCCGCGACAGCCGGGCAAGAATCTCGTCGAGCTTGCGAATGGCGTCGGGACGCGGACCACCTGCCGGGGTGCCTTCACGGGGGGCTTTCGCCTGACGATCGCCCGGGCTGCGGCCACGTTCGCCACGCTGCCACTGCTCACCGCGATGCCGATGCTCGCGGTGCTTGCCCTTTTCCTTGCACCCACACTCGCCCTCAGAATCGCACTCGCACTTTTTTTCGTCGGCGCGTTCGCGATCGCCGCCTGCACCGTCGTCATCCGCGAGGAACGACACCACGCCCATCCAGGCCGTGATCGACTGCTGGAACGGGCTGGCGGCGACGTCGTCGGCACACGCCGCGGGGCCTCTGAGGGCCATCGTCATTCCGGCGAGACAGCCGACGAACAGAACTGACCGGTAGCGGTGTGCCATGATCGAGATATCCTTGCGGGGGGTGCGAGTGAGGCTGCCGTCCGCGGGGGGCCGGCTTCCGGGGTATTATGGCCTTCCCCCATGAACGGCTCACACTCCGGAAAGTTTCGCGACCCGGCACTCGTCGATTTCGGCGTGGGTTCACGTGGCGCAGGCCGGCGGCTCGAACGTTTCGCCGGAATCCTCGTCGATCGGCCCCTGCCCCAGACGGGCGACCGACGCCGACTTCCCGGCGAATGGCGGGCCGCCCAGGCCGTTTTCAGACTGCCCGACACCGGTGCCACGGACGCCCTCCGCGGGCGGTGGGAGTTCACCGGCGACCTGCCCGACCCCTGGCTGGCGACCGTGCCGGTCGGCCCGGCCACGCTCACGCTCGAAGTCCACCCGTCCCCTTCCGGGCAGGTCGGGATCTTTCTCGAACAGATCGACCAGTGGGGGTGGCTGCGGCGGGAGACACCCGGCGGGAGCCCGATGCTGTCGCTCTTCGCCCATTCCGGAGCCGCCACACTCGCCGCCGCCGCCGCGGGTGCGGAGGTCGTCCACGTGGACTCATCCCGGCAGTCGATCGCCCTGGCTCGCCGCAATGCCGAGGCCTCCGGGCTCGCCCACCTGCCGGTGTCATGGGTCTGTGAAGACGCCACCACCTTCGTGCAGCGCTGCCTGCGCCGCGGCCGCAGGTTCTCGGGCGTGATCCTCGATCCGCCATCGTGGGGTCATGGCCCCAAGGGGGAGTCGTTTTCACTGCAACGCGACCTGCCAAGCCTCCTCGGCGACATCGCCCGGCTCCTCGATCCGGCCACTCCCGGACCGATTCTCCTCACTTGCCACTCGCCCGGCTGGCATCCCCGCAAACTTCGGGACACACTCTCCGCTGCCCTGCGGGCCGCCGCAGTGCCGGCGGCGGACCGAATTGAAAGCGGCCTCCTCGCCTGCACCGACGACACAGGCCGTACCATCGACCTCGGCTCCTTCGCCCGGGCGGCTCCCGCACCATGAATGAACCGGAATCGATCACCAGCCCCGCCAACCCCCGAGTGAAGCGGGCGGCGGCGCTCCGCGAAGCCGAGTCGCGGCGGGCCACCGGCCTGACCCTCGTCGACGGCCGACGGGAACTGGCTCGTGCCGAGGCGGCCGGCAGCGCGATCGTCGAGGTCTTCGTCGCGGATGATGCCGACGCGATCGGCACCGCCGACGCCCCACCGCTGCGCGACTGGCTGGCGAGGCTCGCGCGGAACGGCACGCGGATCGCGATCCTTTCCGAGAAGGCCTTCGGCCGCGTCGCTTTCGGCAGCCGCAACGAGGGCGTGGTCGGCGTGGTCCGTTTCGGACCGCGGCCGCTCGGCGGTGTCGTGTTCACAGCGGACCGGCCGGTGCTGGTGGTCGAAGGGGTGGAGAAGCCGGGTAATCTCGGCGGGATCGTCCGCACGGCCGATGCCGCAGGCCTCGGTGGCGTGATCGCCGCGAGCCCGCGCACCGACGTTGCCAACCCCGCGGTGATCCGCGCGAGCCTCGGCACGGTCTTCTCGATGCCGCTGGCCACGGCGACGACCGGGGAAACGATCGCCTGGTGCCGCGGGCAGGCCCGGCGGGTCGTGGCCGCCACGCCCCGTGGACGGCGACTCTGGCACGAGGCCGACCTCCGCGGTGGTGTCGCGATCCTGCTGGGCAGCGAGGCCCACGGCATCTCGTCGGAATGGGCCGACGCCGGGCTCGACTTCGAGACGGTTCGCCTGCCGATGCACGGCCTCGCCGACAGCCTCAACCTCTCCGCCACGGCGGCCGTGTTCGCCTACGAGGCCGACCGCCAACGGGATGCCCGACCATGACCCCCGAGCCAGATCCACTCCACGACTCCACCGGCCCCGACCGCTTCGAGCATCTGCGCCGCACCTGTGCGACCGCCGGTCCGGAGGCGATGCTCGAGGCACTCGCCGTGTCGCTGGCCGAACGTCGCCGCTGGCACGCCCTCTTCGACGCCCGGCTCATCCAGGCCCGGGTGGCCGCAGGCCTGCCGCCGGTCGGTTCTCCGGGCGACATCCCGGCCGACGCCCGCCAAGGGTTCGACGAACGATCGCTCGCCGCCTGCCGCGAGGTCGGCTGGCCGCTGCTCGACGAGGGGCAGGTGGCCGCGGCCTGGATGTACCTGCGGGCGGCCGCCGACCCGGCAGAGGTCTCCGCCAGACTCGAGCCGCTCGCCCGCACGCTCGCGACCCGGGCCGATGGCGACGACGAGGCATCCTCACGAGCGCTTCAGGAGATTCTCGGCATCGCGCTCTGGGAGGGCGTTGATCCGGCACTCGGCATCTCGCTGATGCTTCGCACGCAGGGCACGTGCAACGCGATCACCACCTACGAACAGGCCGTCTCCCGACTGCCGGCCGCTCGGCAGCGGCCGGCGGCGGCGACACTCGTCGCCCACCTTCACGCCGAGATCCTCACGAATCTCGCGCACGATCTCGAGCACCGCGGCATCATCCTGCCCGCACCGCCGCAGACGCTTCCCGCACTGCTCGCGGCGGCGGGCGAGGGCGAGGCCCGCCTCTACGCGGATGTCTCGCATGTGCAATCGGTGCTGCGGATCGCCCGGATCTGCGACGACGAGCCGACGATCCGCCGCGCCTGGGAACTCGCCACGTATGCCAGCCGGCTGCCTGCCGACGTCGTCTATCCGGGAGAACCACCCTTCGAAAACGTCGGCCAGGCATCGCGGTTGTTCTACGGGAGCCAACTTGGGATCGACGTCGAGCAGGCGGTGCGATTCTTTCGGACGGCGGCGGCCGCGGCCGAACCGGGCCATGGCGGGTTGCCCTCCGACACGCTCGTGCTCCTCCTCGCCCGGCTGCGCCGCCCTGCGGAGGCGCTTCACGCCGCGATCGCAACGCCGCGAGACGACGGGATGCCGAGCCCGCTCCAGACGGCCGGTGCACTGCCGTCACTCGTCGATCTTGCCGCGGCTTCGGGCGAGTGGGAGCTGTTGCGCCGCGCCTCGGGCGACCGCGGCGACGAGGTCACTTTCGCCGCCACGCTCGTGGCGGAGCGTCAGAAGAACCAGGCGAACCGCGGGCCGCAGCCCTGACAGCCGCCGCACCGGGGCGTGACGTAGCCGACGTCCCCGCCGCTTTGAAAGCCGCGTCCCGGCGGCAGCTGCCACGGCGCGAGTTTCTCAGGACCCTGTGCCTCGCCGTTGCAACCCCGCCACCGCGCGGAGCAGTCGCAAGGATCGGGCCGCCGGCACTGGTGGAGCACCTCGCAGCAATACCGCGGCCCGCAGCCGGTATCGCCGCAGGGCGTCTTTGCGCCCGCCGCCGTCTGCTTGCAGGCGGCGCACCTGCCGCACGGATCGCCCGCGTGGACGGCCGAGCCGGGCACGTTCGATGCCAGCACCAATACGATGAATCCGACGAGGATTTGCCTCATGCGGGATGTATCGGTAGAAGCGGTCGCGACGCTGCCGCCGACACACGCAGCCGCGTCACATCGCCGCCATCCCGCCCATCTTCGCAGGCTGACGCCCGCGGTCGCGTTGGGTTTTCGGCGCGTCAGAGCCTCTCGCATGCCGGGACCGTGCGGGAGCATGTCCCGCTCAACGCGGCCTGACTCCTCACTCGACCGGCGTGGCCGGGCTCGCGGCCGCCCGGGCGAAGAGCCGCATGTATTCGCGGCCGCTGGTCCGCCACGACCAGTCCTGCCGCATGACATTCCGCACGAGCGAGTTCCAGACCGGCTTGTCGGCATGGGCCTCGATCCCGCGACTCAGGGCGGAGTCGAGCCCCGCGGCGTCGAAGCCCTCGAACACGAATCCGGTCGCCGTCCCCTCGCGGAGCGTCTCGGGCGTGGCGTCGACGACGGTATCGACGAGGCCGCCGGTCGCGCGGACCACGGGGATCGAGCCGTAACGCTGTGCGTAGAGTTGCGTCAGGCCGCAGGGCTCGAACCGGCTCGGCACGAGGGTGATGTCGGCGGCGGCCTGCACGAGATGGGCGAGCCCCTCGTCGAAGCCGAGCACGAGATCGACCGTGCCGGGAAACGTCGCCGCTGCCCGCTGGAGCAGCCGTTCGTATTCCTGGCCACCGGTGCCGAGGATCACGAAATGGGCACGCCCCTCGCCCGCCATGTGGCCGAGCACCTCCAGGACGAGTTCGATCCCCTTCTGCTCGACCAGCCTGCCGACGAAGGCCACGAGGGGCCGCGAATCGGGCGCCGCGCGGCCGAGCCGCGCCGCGAGGGCGACCCGGGCGGCGTACTTGCCGGCGTCGAAGTCGTCGCTGCCGTAGGGCCTGGGGAGGTGCGGATCGGCGGCTGGATCCCAGATCGCGGTGTCGATGCCGTTGACGATGCCGGTGAGCACGTTGCTGCGCGACGAGAGCAGGCCCTCGAGGCCGCAGCCCCCCGGTGCCGACTGGATCTCACGGGCGTAGGTCGGGCTCACCGTGCTGACGGAATCGGCGAACACGATCCCGGTCTTGAGCAGGTTGAGCTGGCTGTAAAACTCCATCTGCCGCCAGTTGAAATACCGCCAGTCGAGTCCGGTGAGGAGCATGTCCCAGTGCCAGAAGAGACCCTGGTAGGCCATGTTGTGGATCGTCATCACCGTCCGCGACGAAGCCACGGCCGGGTGCGATCCATAGAGCAGCTTTTGGTACGCCGGCACGAGCCCCGTCTGCCAGTCGTGGCAGTGGAGGATGTCCCAGCGGCCACCGAGCCGGCAGGCCAGTTCGACCGCGGCCCGCGAGAAGAAGATGTACCGTTCGGCGTTGTCGGGGTAGTCACGGCTGCCGCCGTAGAGCGTGGGCCGATCGTAAAAAGAGTCGTTGGCGACGAGGTAGACGTCGGCCCGCGAGCCGGGACGGCGGCAGCGGAGGATCCTGGCCAACTCCGCCCGGGCCCCGATCGGCACCTCGAACTCGATCCCCGTCGGCTCGATCGGCAGCCCCTTGGAAAACACCTCGCCGTAGGCCGGCATCACCAGCGACACGTCGCAACCGAGGCCGGCCAGCGCGTCCGGCAGCGCGCCGGCGACATCGGCCAGACCGCCGGTCTTGGCGAATGGAACAGCCTCACTGGCGATCTCGAGCACCCGCATCCACGATTTCCAGGGGGGGCGGCGGTGGGACCATCCACGCACTGATATTATAGGTCACGGTTTGGCACGCCCCCGGCGGCGTGCGGCCGCATGAATCCCCGACGTTTTCCACTCCCACGCCCCATGTGCCCGCTCGTCAACCCGGCCGCCCTGTTCACGCTCAGACTCTCCTGCCGTCGCCGGGAGAAGCTCTGGCCGCCGGCGGCAGGCGGGCTCGACGAGACCTGCCGGCTGCCCTCCTTCGCCGACGTGGTGGGCGTGCCCGACGTGCTCGACCTCTGGCTGGCCTGGAATCCGCAGGGGCTCGCGGTGCGGGGCGTCGCCCGCGGCGTCGGCGCGGCTCGATGGTGCCACCCGACCAGGCCGGAAGACAGCGACGGCCTTCACCTCTGGATCGCGACGCGGCCGACGGGCGAGAGCCACCGCGCCGGCCGCTACTGCCGGCGGCTCGCGCTCCTGCCGACGGGCGGCGGGCGGCTCGCCGACAAACCCGTCGCGATGCCCGCGATGATTCCGCGGACCAGCGAGATGCCGGCGGAACTTCCCGAGGGCTCCGTCATGATGGCGTCGCAGCTCTCGGCCGACGGCTGGCAGATCGACGCTTTTGTCGCCGCGGCAGCCCTGCCCGGCTGGGATCCTGCGGAGATCCCGCGCCTCGGATTCTTCGCCGCACTCGTTGACCGCCGGCTCGGCAGGGTGCCCTGCTTCGCGCCGCCGGAGTTTCCCTGGGACGGCGATCCGACCACGTGGGCGGAGCTCGGGTTGGTCGCGTGAGCCGCGGCCACCGCGGCGCGCACCGTCGCCTGCCAGGCTGTGGAACAAAGCGGCCTCCTTCCCCGTGAATGGACTTCTGCCACCCTGCGAAAAACTGCAGCAGGCGAAGCTACAGATCGTCGGCGAAGGGTTCGACCTCGACGGCCGCCGGGGGCAGACTGTCGAGAAACACCTGGCCGTAGGGTTTCGTGACCATCCGCGGATCCAGAATCACCACCGAACCGCGATCGGTGTGCGTGCGAATCAGCCGGCCAAAGCCCTGCTTGAGCTTGAGCACCGCTTCAGGAAGCTGGTATTCGGCGAAGGCGTTGCCGCCGGCCTGCTTGATGGCCTCGATCCGTGCGGCGACGAGCGGCCGGTCGGGCACGGCGAAGGGAAGTTTGGTGATGATCACCGTCACGAGCACGTCACCCGGCAGATCGATCCCCTGCCAGAAGCCGTCGGTGCCCAGAAGCACGCTCCCCGGCCCCTCGCGAAACTCCTCGAGCATCCGCGACCGTGGCAGCCCGTCGGCCTGGCTCACAAGCCGGAAGTTCCGCCGCACGCACCATCCGGCGAGTTCCGCCGAGGCCTTGGCGAGCGCGGCATGGCTCGTGAAGAGCACCATCGCCCGACCGTCGCTCCGCGCCACGTAGCGCCGGATCATCTTCACCACGCCGCTGTCGTAGGCGTCACGATCGGCCGGATCGGGCAGCCGATCGACGAGCACGAGCTTCGCCTGCCGGGCGTAGTCGAAGGGGCTGCCGAGCTGCCGCGACAGCGCCTTGTCGCCCACGCCCAGCCGGCTGCGGAGGAAGGCGAATCCGTCCGTTTTCCCCTCCGCCCCGGCGAACTCATCGACGTCGGCTTCCATCGGCCTTCGCGGACCGGGCGTCTCGACGGCAAGCGTGGCGCTGGCGAGCACGACCGTGCTGACGCGTCCGAAGAGCTCGCGGCGGAGCGTCTCGCTGACATCGACCGGAGCGCTCGAGAGCGTGATCCGCTCCCGGCCGCGTCGTGACCGCTGGGCCTCGACCCACCAGACGCTCCCCGCCGCCTTCTGCCCCAGCCAGGTCTCGAGCGCGGCGGCATGGGCGTCGAGTCGGTCCGCGAGCGAGAGAAAATCGTGCCGCTCGGCGGGATTGCCGATTCCGTCGGATGCGGCCCGGAGTTTTCGCGCCAGAGACGCAAGCGGCTCCCCGAGCGAGTTGGGCACGAGGCCCGGCCGCACGACCCGCCAGGGGGAGTCGCCACGCGAGCCCACCTCCTCGCGGACGGCGGCGAAGAAGGCCTCGGCGGCGCGGCGGCCGCGGCGGACGTCGCTTTCCAGGTCGTGCATCCCGTAGTGGGCGAGCAGCCCGCGGTGGGTCCGTTCGCTGGAGAGCTTGGAGAGCACCCGCTCCACGCCGCCGCTCGACACGCCGATGCCGAGGTGCTCGCTCGCCACGCCCTCGACGGTGTGGGCCTCGTCGAAGATCACGATGTCGTGGTTGGGCAGGAGGCTCGCCCCCGCGCGGCGGACGGCGAGGTCGGCGAAGTACAGGGCGTGGTTGACGATCAGCACCTGCGCGTGGGCCATCCGCCGCCGGGCGGCGTAGTAGTGGCACTGCTGGTGGGTCGGGCAGGCGCGGCCCATGCAGTTGCCGGCGTCGCTGGCCACCTCGTCCCAGACGGGGTCGCTGGGCAGGGCCGGAAGATCGGCGAGCGAGCCGTCGGCCGTGTGCTTGGCCCACGACGCGATCTCGAGGAGCTCGGCCCGCTCACCCTCCTCCGAAAACAGGCTCCCCGATCGCTCGAGCGCCAGGGCGAGCCGCCGCAGGCTCACGTAGTTCCGCCGTCCCTTGACGAGCACCGCGGAAAACTCCCGCGGCATCACCGCCGCGACGAGCGGGATGTCCTTGGTGACGAGCTGTTCCTGCAGAGCGATCGTGTGGGTCGAAATCACGACCCGCCGCGGCCGGCCCGCCGGCGTGGCTGCCGCGGCCGCCTCCCCGTCGTCCCAGTCGGGCTCGATCTCGTCGGCCACCGGCTCGGCCTGGTCGGCCGTCACGGCGAGCACCGCGGGCACGAGATACGCGAGGCTCTTCCCCACGCCGGTGCCGGCCTCGAGGATCGCATGCCTGCGGGACGCGATCGCCTCGGCGACGAGGTTGGCCATCTCGACCTGCTGCGGCCGCGACTCCCAACCGGCCAGCCGCGCGGCAAGCCGCCCGCCGGGCGCCAGAAAATCCTCGGGAGTCGTCATGCGGAGAGTCTACCGGCGTCGCGCCCGGGCACCTTTGCCGCCGGGAACGAGGGCTGGGTTTCCCCCGGGCTCCGCCGGGAAGGTAAGGTTTCAGCGTCTGCGAACCCGCCAGGAACGTCCGCGTGAACAACTCCGCCGATTCTCAGCCCGATTCGCCCACCTCCAAGGGAAAGGCCTGGGGGGGCGTGTTCCGCGAGCCGACCGACAAGCGGGTCGAGCTTTTTTCCGAGAGCGTGTCGTTCGACCGGCGGCTGGCCGACGACGACATCGACGGCTCGATCGCCCATGCGCGGATGCTCGCGCACTGCGGCCTGATGACGGTGCCGGAGGCCGACGCGATCGCGCAGGTGCTCGAGGAGATTCGCGGCGAGATCCACGCGGGCCGGTTCGAATACAGCGTGGCCAAGGAGGACATCCACCTCCACGTCGAGTCGGCGCTGACGGCCCGGCTGGGTGACACGGGACGAAAGCGCCACACCGCCCGCAGCCGCAACGAGCAGGTCGCCACCGACCTCCGACTCTACTGCCGGCGGGCGATCGACCGGCTCGACGCGGGCCTGGCCGAGCTCCAGCGGGCGTTCCTGGGGATGGCGGAGCGGGAGCAGGATCTCGTGATCCCCGCCTACACGCACCTGCGGCGG
>SXWC01000075.1 GCA_005789975.1 Planctomycetaceae bacterium | reverse complement strand
GGCCCCGAGCTTGCGCCTGCACCCTGGAGTCCTCCCTCCGCTGCCTGCGCACCTCGGATCATGTTGTTCTCCGTGGGGGTGTTGAAAGTTGGGAAAATCGACCTCCCCCCCGACGAAGATGGACCGGCGCTGCAAGAGCCGGCATCTGCATACCCAGAGGCGCGCATGCTGCCCCGGGCTGCCCCGAGGCCCCGAGCATGCGCCTGCACCCTGGAGTCCTCCCTCCGCTGCCTGCGCACCTCGGATGATCTTGTTCTCCGTGGGGGTGTTGAAAGTTGGGGAAAATCGACCTCCCCCCCGACGATGCTGGACCGGCGCTGCAAGAGCCGGCATCTGCTTACCCAGAGGCGCGCATGCTGCCCCGGGCTGCCCCGACGCCCCGAGGATGGGTGGTGACGCTGGGAGGGGAAATGGAAAAGGAACTACCGCTGAACTGAACTGACTGGATTGGGTTGGTGGTATAAGGGGAGCAGAAGCGCGCGCATGGGGGCGGGAATTGTGGGTTAGGCGGGGGGGGTGCGCACGGGGCAGCGCAACAAGTATACACGATCAGTCCGATCGTCCCACCTTTCTTCCTCATCTGAAATTGCCCGTCCCTCCTCCGCTATGTCTAGGGTGTCCGCTCGCTCATTCATCGGTTCTCCACGATGCGACTCCACCTTCACCAGAAAAGTAACTCTCCCTGCCCGCACGCGTTGCGGTAGCAGGCAGTTCAAACACTGCTCAAACTATCTCTCGCAGGATGTCAGCGTCGAGGGGTGTCCGTCAGGGTCTCACCTCCTGTTACGGTGATCGATGCAGGCAGGCAAATCTTGAAGTCCAACGATGGGGTTCTCGTCCCTGGTCTGTCTGGAGGTCTGGCGGGGATGCCTGCACTCTCGGCATGTCGGATCGTGGTGGTTTCAGGTGCTGCGGGAGTGGATACGCCGGGCTACCAGGGGGCGGACTGTTGAAGGGCGGGCGGCAGAAGGAGCACGCCGGGCCGGTCGCAGCGCCACGGGCAGCTGAAATGCTAAGCACGGGCTCTGGGGTAGATAGTCGCTGGGGTGGAACCTACGCCACTCCTATCTAGGGGGGGTGTAGACTGCGCTGGGCACGGCGGGACCGCACTGGGTGCGCGACGAGACAGACGCGTGACGGTCGCCGCCGCAGAGTCGTGCTGCGCTCGCTGCTCAATGGCGGAGTGCTTGCGCACGCGGACAAGGCGGGTAACCACAGCCACCAGAACATGAACTTCGACGCGTGCGCGACGCGGGACTTGGGCACAACTCTCAATGGGACGGGCGCGGCCAAATCAACCTCCCCCCCGACGATGCTGCCTAGGTAAAGGTATATATGGAGCTTGGCTCCTATTTTTTGTTTCGGCAAGAACAAATATAAGACATCATCATCTGCGGAGCCCATCTGCGCGTGACCCACGGTTAGTTCATACTCCCCGGAACCACGCTCCTCATGTTCTCCCATTTCGCACACGCCCACTGTTCGAGGCGCCATTCACAGCGATGATGTGTCGTATATAGGGACTTATGTATGTCCTAACGTTCTTGTGTGTTATATCCCCTTGAAAGAGCACGTGTAGTCCAAGGGGGAGAGCAACAACGTAAATCCCTGTGGGGTGTTCTTTACTCTGTTTCTACGTAGTTTTATTTTACTGCGTGAATTAGAGAACGTTGGGCCTCCACGGTGGTTTGTCGTGGGCAAATTTAAGAGGGGATGAACCCCACAACCAGAATCTCCGACAAGCTCCGACAGACGATGTCTCGGCAACTGCTTTGAGATTTGAGGCGGAGAGTTCTTGGTATACAAGTGCTGGTCTGGGGCTCTTGTGTACGCGGAGCATCGTGATCAAACTCGCAGACGGTTGCCGAGAAAAGTGCTGGCAAAGTTGGGAATAAACGGCTCAATCTTGTATTGCAGTTGAAAAAGCTCAAGTTCTCGGCAACATGCCTGTGATAACGGAGAGAGGGAGGGGACATGCGACTTGCTCTGTGTGAGAGCTCTGCTATCAGGCTTTCACGCAGCCAAAACGGCATGTCGTAGCTCGCTCTGGTTGCTGAGATGTTGCTTGTGGAAGTTGTGCGGGTGGCGCGGGCGTTCGCGTCGCCCCCGACCAGCCATGCCGACGCGGCCGGCCGCTACGCCCGGCTGTTCGCCGAGGTCGAGGCTTCGTGGTACGCCGCCGTCGACGCGGCCAGGGCGGCCGGCCGAACCGCGCCCGCCGGCCTCGCGGATCCCGATGCCGAGGCCCTGCGGCAGTTCCTCCACGGGCCCGCCTCGCCGTGCCTGATCCCGGACGAGCCGCTCGTGAACATCGAGTTCTGCTTCGCCACCACCTCCGTCCTCGAGCCGCTCTGGAAACTGGAGAGCGACGTCGACCGCTGGTTGAACGAACATCCCAACCTGGAGCCGATGGCGACCGTGCTCGTCGATCGCGGCGTGCTCGTCGAGCCGCGGATCTTCCGTCGGGGCAACCCGTTCACGAAGGCGGCCTTCGTGCCCCGGCAGGCCCCGGAGTTGATCGCGGGGCCCGACCGGCAGCCGTTCACCCGTGGCAGCGGCCGGGCCGAACTCGCCGCGGCGATCGTCGCGACCGACAACCCGCTCACGGCCCGCGTGTGGGTGAATCGCGTGTGGATGCACCACTTCGGCCGGGGCCTCGTCGACACCCCGAGCGACTTCGGCGTGCGGGCCGATCCGCCGAGCCATCCGGAACTCCTCGACTGGCTGGCGAGCGAGTTCATGGCCCACGGGTGGAGCACGAAGTGGCTGCACCGCACGATCATGCTCTCGGCCACCTACCGGCAGGCATGCACCGGGCCCCTCTCCGCCGCCGCGCGGGAGCGTGCCCTGGAGCGTGACCCGGACAATCGCCTCCTGTGGCGCGGGAACCGGCGGCGGCTCGGCTTCGAGCAGATGCGCGACTCGCTGATCGCCGTGGCCGGGGAACTCGACACAACGCAGGGGGGCGGCCCCGTGCCGCCGTTCAAGGCCGGGCCGGCCGGCTTCCGGCGGTCGATCTACACGCTCGTGGACCGGCAGTACCTGCCGCTCGCGTTGGCCGCCTTCGACTTCGCCAACCCCGACCTGCACACGCCGCAGCGTGCGGAGACGACCGTTCCCCAGCAGGCGCTGTTCGCGATCAACAGCCCGTTCGTCGTCGGGCGGGCCCGGGCGGTCGCCCGTCAGGTCGCGGCCGTCTCCGACCCGGACGAGCGGATGCGGCTTCTCTTCCGCCATGTGCTGCGGCGCGAGCCGTCGCCCGCCGACCGCCGCGCCTGCGGGGCCTTCGTCACTGCCGCGACGGCGGCTGCCGCCCGCGAGACGCCGGCGGGAGGCCTCGATCCGTGGGAGCAACTGGCCCAGGTGCTGCTCATGTCGAACGAGTTCATGTTCCTGGAGTGACCGCCGTGAACCCCACCCCGCCCCTCTCGAACCGCTGCTCGCGTCGCGAGCTGCTCGCCCGGACCGGTCTCGGGCTCGGCGCCCTGGGCCTGTCGGGACTGTTGTCCGACGAGGGGCTGCTCGCCGCCGGCGACGCGCCCGGGTCGCTGCGGCCGCGGCAGCCGCACTTCCCGGCCCGGGCCACCCGCGTCGTCCACTTCTTCCTCAACGGCGGCCCGTCGCACATCGACACGTTCGATCGCAAGCCGCTCCTCGAGCGGTACGCCGGCCAGCCGCTCCCCTTCTCGCTCGCGACCGAGCGCAAGACCGGCGGCGCGATGCCCTCGCCGTTCACCTTTCGGCGGTACGGCGCGAGCGGCCTGGAGGTGAGCGAACTCTTCGCCCGCACCGCGGCCCACGCCGACGACATCGCCGTGATCCGCTCCATGGTGGCCCAGGTGCCGAACCACGAGCCATCGCTGATGCTGATGAATTGCGGCGACTCACTCCAGCCGCGGCCGAGCGTGGGCTCCTGGCTGCTCTACGGCCTGGGCACCGAGAATCAGAACCTGCCCGGCTTCGTCGCCATGTGCCCCGGCGGCTACCCCGTCAAGGACACCGCCAACTGGCAGTCGGGATTCCTGCCGGCCGCCTTTCAGGGCACGTACATCGACCCGCGGGTCGGGAACATCGAGCGGCTCATCGAGAACATCCGCAGCGAGCATGCGACGCCGGCGGTGCAGCGGCGGCAACTCGACCTGCTCCGCGAACTCGACACGGCCCGCCGCGACACCCTCGCGGACGACCGGCTGGAGGCCCGCATCCAGTCGTTCGAACTGGCGTTTCGGATGCAGGGCGAGGCGGCCGAGGCGTTCGACATCTCCCGGGAGCCGCAGCACGTCCGGGCCCTGTATGGCGACGGCGTCCATGGGCGGCAGACGCTCATGGCCCGCCGGCTGCTCGAGCGCGGCGTGCGGTACGTCCAACTCTGGCACGGCTCCGGGGGGCCCTGGGACCATCACTCCAACATCGAGAGGGACATCCGCCTCCATGCCGGGGAGATCGACCAGCCGATCGCGGCCCTGCTCACCGACCTCAAGCGGCTGGGCATGCTCGAGGACACCCTCGTGCTGTGGGGCGGTGAGTTCGGGCGGACGCCGGTCTCGGAAGGCGGCTCGGGCCGCGACCACAACCACTACGGCTTCACGGTATGGATGGCCGGCGGCGGCGTGCGGGGCGGCACGGTGCACGGCTCGACCGACGAGTTCGGCTTCAAGGCCCAGGAGCACCCCACGAGCGTGCACGACCTGCACGCCACGATGCTCCACCTGCTGGGCTTCGACCACGAGCGGCTCACCTACCGCTACGCCGGCCGCGACTTCCGGCTCACCGACGTGCACGGCAAGGTCGTGCGCGAGATCCTCGCCTGACGTCAGTTGGCGTCCCGCCTCGAGGCGGAATGCGTAACGCACACCTCCAGGTGTGCGAATGCGGGTCGTGGTGCCATGGAGCCCATTCGCATGCCTGGAGGCATGCGCCACGGGAAGGATCACCCAGGCTCCACTTCAGAAGCACTTCTTGATCACGTCCTCGAGCACGGCGAGCGTGACGTAGTTCCGCAGGGCATACCCGCAGACGGCGAGGTTTTCCTTCGAGAAGTCGAGATTCTTGCCGCCGCTCGGATGGACGTCGCCCTTGCCGAGCAGCGTGCCGTCCCAGGCGGTTCCCGGCTGCCGCTCGAGGATCGCCGCATGGAAGTCGACCAGCGGGATCTTCTTCACGGCCGCCAACTCCCGCACCTCGGTGTTGAACAACGCCACGCGGTCGTCATTGCCGAGAATCGGCGGAATCGTCGATACCACCGGCACGCAGCCTGCCTCCAGGCAGGCGTCCACGATGCCCTCGAGATGCTTGCGGTAGTCCACGGGGGCCACGCCCCTTCTCACGTCGTTGGTGCCGTACATGATCACGGCGATTTCCGGCTGCTCGGCGGCGAGCACCTTGCCGATCACGTCGAGCCCCTGCTTGGCGACCCAGCCCGAGTAGTTGCCATGCTCGGGACCCTTGCGGTCGTTGAGGGCCTTGCCGTCGATCCGCCCCGCGACGGCGTCGAAGCCGACGGGCTTCTCCCAGGCCATCGGGGCCAGGAAGGCCTTGGTGTAGGTGATCGAGTCGCCGATCTGGCTCACGCTTCCCTGCTTGCCCTTCCCCTTGGCGTGCACGGCCTTCATCGCGGCCGCCCAATCGCCGGCGGCCGGCTTGGCTGCCTTGGCCGTGGCCGGCGGCGCCGCGCTGGCGGCGGCCACGCAGAGGCCGACGATCGCGGCGCACGCGACACCCAGCCGAACCTTCTCGATGCCCAGCGTCGTCGTGCGGATGCGCATGATCGTCGTTCTCCGTGTCGAGTGATGATTCCGCGCCAGGTCGGCCAGCCGCGGGCCGTCGGTCCGGCATGTCAAGATCAGCGGCCGGAGTGTAACCGGGGTTTCAGCGGCGTGCCATCCTGACAGGATAGCCCCAGGCCGCGCGGGTCAGCGCCCGCCTTGTTCGGACGGCGGCAGGGGAGGCAGTTTCGCGCTGTAGTGCACGGCGCGGTGCCGGGAGTCGTCGTAGGCGAAGTGCAGCCACTGCCCGTCGGCACTGGCGAAGCCGTCGGGATAATTCAGCGAGGGTTCCATGACTCCCTCGGGGCGGTCGGGGTCGGGCCCCGGGCGTTCCACGAGCACGCGTTGATACGGCCAGTTTTTGCCGCCGTCGAAGCTGATCCAGAGAGAAAGCGGCATGCGCTGCCGCGGATCAGGGTTGTGGAGCAGCGCGACGGCGTCGCCGCCCAGCGGGAACAGGCTGGCCTTGCTGCCCGGATTGGGAATGTCGGTGACCGATGCGAACTCGGGCCAGGTGCGTCCGCCATCCGCGGAGACGGCCCTGTAGAGGACGCCGCCGAGTCGGTCGGCCCGGATGAGCATCAGGATCGAGCCGTCGGCCCGCTCGCAGATCGTCGGTTCGGCCCAGCCGAAATACCGGTCGTTCGGCGTGAGCCGCACGTCGCCATGCTCGGTCCAGGTGCTGCCGCCGTCGGCGCTGATCAGGACGCCATTGCGCGGATTGGTGAAGCCGCGGTCGAGCGGCGGCTTTTGCTTGTCGGAAGCGGGGCCGACGTAATGCTGGAAGGGCATGAGGATGCGTCCGTCCCTGGCCACGATCGCGGGCCGGATGAAGGTGCGTTCCGCGAGCCGGCCAGGCAGGGCGACCGGCTTGCTCCAGGTCTTGAAGGAGTCGTCGCTGGTCAGATACCAGGACCTCCAGTCGTTGGCCCAGTGTTTGGAATGGGTGCCGAAGAACAGCGTCGACCTGCCTCGATGGACGAGCAGTTCCGTCGGCCCTTGGCCGATGGTGTCGCCCGCGCGGGGAAAGCCGACGTCGAAGCCCGCCAGCGGCGTCCAGGTCTTGCCTTCGTCGACGCTACGGGTGACCGCGGTGTAGTTCTCGGGCGCCGGCTCCGTGTCGCCGCCGGCGAGCAGAAAATAGATCCACGAGCCGTCGGGGAGGCGACGCAGGGTGGTGTCGCACACCATGCGGTTCGGCGACCGGCCCTCGTAGGGGATGCTGGTGCGGTCCTGCTTGGCGTCCTCGAGCGCCTGGGCCGTCCAGCGCGGGTCGGGGCGGATCGTGCGCGACGAGAGTTCCGGATGCGGGGTCTTCAGCGCCTTGTCGACGAGCTGACGCGTGATCTTGCCCTGCCCGGGGATGTCGGCCTCCGCGAACGTGGTCAGGAGGATCTCGGCGTCGGTGTGGCGGTTCCAGTCGTAGAGGACGTGGATCGTGCCGTCGGGCGCCTGCACGCCGTCCGGATAGGAGACCGAGGCCCGGTCGTCGAGCAGCAGGCCCGGCCCCCAGGTCCTGCCGTCGTCCGCGGACAGGAAGGCCGTAAGGCTCGAGCGGCGCGGCAGACGGACGTCGATCGGGCCGTTCTTCACCAGCAGTAGGTTGCCCGAGGCGAGGCGGCGGATGAAGAATCGCGAACTGACGTTCTTGATGGCGGAGGGCACGGGCGCCGACCACGTCGCCCCTCTGTCGCGTGAGGTGCTTTCGCTGATGCCTTCCATGGTGCGGGCGAGCATCCACAGCGAGCCATCCTTTCTTTCGACGATCATGTGCTCGTCGAAGTCCGTGCCGGGGAAGGCCACACCGCCGCGGCGGGTCCAGTTCTTGCCCTGGTCGGACGACCCGTAGACGTTGGCCATGCGGATCGCGTCGAGGTCGCGGTGATGGTTGCGGAAGGTCTCGACGCCGACGAAATCCCTGTTCCAAGGGTGCATGCGGTCACGGGTCCAGAGCGACACCGGCAGCAGCCAGTCGCCGTTGGCGAGCACCGTGGGCGTGTTGAGCGTGCAGCCGTCCGCGAAGCGCACGGGGCTCGACCACGTCGGGTGGGCTGCGTCCGGATCGTCGCAGCGCGTGTACCAGTCGCCGGCCCGCCCGTCGAAGTATCCCAGGCTCTGGTCGAAGAAGCACCACAGGCGACCCAGCGGGTCCGTCCAGAGGCACCCCACCAGCGTGCGCCGGTTGGGCTTGCCTTGCAGGTCGGTCGGATCGATGACCAGCCGGGGCGCGGACCACGTCTTTCCGCCGTCGTCCGAGGACGCCAGCATGAGGAAGCCGTTGGGGCTGTCGCCGTTGCCGATCCAGGCGGCCCAGAGGCGTCCCCGGGGCGTGCGCTCGATGCTGGCGACCATGTTGCCCGGCCGGTTGGCGGCGGCGTATTCCGGACCAGGATTCGTGTTCAGGGTGGGCGGCTCGAGCGCCAGGTCGAGCGCGGCCTGATCGAGAGCGGGCTGCGCCTCCGCCTGCATGCAGGTGAGCAGGACCGTCAGTAGCAGTGGGATCGCTTTGGCTTTGGTCATTCGTGCCGTCTTCGTGCGGGTCGATGTGATCGTGCCGCCGAGCCTGTTGAAAGGATAGCCGAACTCATAGACCTGCACGAGTTCGCCCGAGTCGGTGGCCGACCCGCAGGATAGCGCACGCGGCGGGCCAGCGCGAGGCGCTGGGATGGCGGCCCCTGCCACAGCAGTCCGGAAAGCAGAATGTTCGTGTCGAACACCGCTACGATCGGCACGAGTGATTCTCGTGGATCAAATCATTGCCGATGCGATCGCGGTCCTCATCCGAGAGCGAGTCCCACGCGATGCCTCGTGCCTCGCACGCCGAGTCCGCAACGAGAAGAGCAGGCTCGAGTACCTCTGGAAAATCGACGTCGAGAATCCCGACTACGGCAAGCCGCTGCCCGATTTGGGGTACGCACATCTCAAGGCATTCACGCCGAGGCTACGACTCCAGGCGTGCGCATGCGGCCTGTGGCTCCCAATCGCTGCTTCGCATGCCTGGAGGATGCGCCACGGGATCAGTGGCGCACACCTCCAGGTGTGCGAATGCGGGTCGTGGAATGGATGGTCGCGGCGGTTTGCGGGTAGGCGCGGTTTCCGATATGGTGCCACGTCATCTCCTGCCTCATCGGCTGCCCCAGTAGAGACTCGTGATGATCACCTGGTGTGGGATGCGTCGCTGTGGGCTCGTCATCCTGTGCCTTGCCTTGTGTGCTCCGGCCCTCGCGGAGCCGCCCGTCCGCGGTGAGGCCGAGGCGGTGATGGTCGACGAGGCCCCGAAACTCGACGGCACGCTCGACGACCCCTTGTGGCAGAAGTGCCCGCCGCTCGTGCTCGGCGCCTGCGACAAGGACCAGCCGCTCGAGCCGGCCACGGAGGCGCGGGTGCTCTTCGGCCCGAAGGCGGTCTACGTGGGCGTCTCGTGCGCGGAGCCCGACACCGCCGGCCTGTCGGCCAGGGTCCGCGACCGCGACGGCGAGGTGTGGGCCGACGACTCCGTCGAGATCCACATCTCCGGCGACCCGCGGCTCGGCGACTACCAGTTTCTCGTCAACCCGGCGGGCACGCTCTACGACGCCCGCGATAAGGAAGCGGCGTGGAACTCGTCGGCCGAGGTGGCGGCCGCGGTCGTGGACGGCAAGCGGTGGACGGCCACGCTCGCGATCCCGCTGGCGGAGGTGGGGGCGTACGTCGGCGAGAACCAGCCGTGGGTGCTCAACGTCTGCCGCTCGCGGCCGCGCGGCGGCCTGTGGTCTTGGTCCGTGCTCGGCGAATGCGACTTCCACCGGACGACCGACTTCGGCCGGATCACGGGCGTCCGCGTGCCCCGGCGGGCCGACGGCGTCACCCGCGAGGCCGACCCGCTGCCGCCCCCGCCGAAGGCCGGCCGCGGCACGCCGCAGGGCTCGGTGACGGTCTACGAGCGGTGCGGCGACGTCGAGGTGGCATCCGCCAAGGGGCAGTTTCCGCTCGCCGTCCGCGACTCGGGCGATCTGAAAATCGCCTTCCTGGCCACGGGCCGCGGCGGGGCCGGCGACGCGGCGCTCAACTTCTTCGACACGATGGTCCGCGACAACACGACCCCCTGGGCGCCGCGGATGCTCGACGGCGAACGGCCGCTGCCGGTCGTCTACCGCTGCGACCGCTTCCGCTACAACGGCTCGTCGCAGACCGTGGCGGCGAAGACGCTCTACTCTGGCATCGCGTTCATCGGCCCGGCCAACGGCGCGCTCGCGCTTCGCGACTTCGTCGTCTACCGCGGTGAAGACCGCGACCCGCCGCCGCAGCCCGCGGGCCTGAAGGCGGCCGCCGGCCCCGATGGAGCGGCGCTCTCCTGGGACCGCGTCCGCGACAACACCGGCATCGCCTGCTACTGCATCGCGAGGAGCGGCGCCGACGGGGCCTTCGCGAAGATGGCCGAGGCGGCAGAGCCGGCGTATCGCGACGCGGCGGCCGGTCCGGGCCGCTGGTCCTATCGCGTGGCCGCCGTCGACTTCCACGACAACGTGGGCCCCTGGTCGGATCCGGTGACGGTGGAGGTGGCGGCCCCGGCCGTGGCGGCCGCGCCGAGCCCGGAGCGGGAAGACCGCGCGAAATACGCCGAGCGGGTCCGCGGCATCCACCGGGCCGGGCGGGGCAAGGTCGTGAAGGGCCGCGTGCTCTGCTTCGGCGACTCGCTGACCCACGCGGTGACCTACGGCCGGGCCGTCGAAGGGCGGCTGGGCCGCTACGACGTCGTCGCCCGCGGCTACCCGAGCCAGCGGACGGGCTTCGGCCGCGAGAAGATCGCCGAGCATCTCCGCGAGTTCAATCCCGAGTATTGCCTCGTTCTCCTGGGCACGAACAACGGCAAGAGCGAGGCCGACATCGCGGCGGCCATGGACGACCTCGCGGCGATCGTGGCGGCCTGCGACGCACACGGCACGGTGGCGGGCCTGGCCACGATCCCGCCCCGCGGCTTCACCGACGCCGAGTCGAAGCCCGAGGCGGCCTACAACCGCGCGCTCGTGGCACTCGCCCGCGAGCGGGGCATCCCGGTGGCCTATCTGTTCGAGGAGTTCCTGGCGGCACGCGACCGCGCCGACGTGCTCTGCCCCGACGGCGTGCATTTCCACAAGGACGGCTTCGACGCCGCGGGCCGTGCCTGGCGCAAGATGCACGAGCAGGTCGCCTTCGCGGTGCTCGTCCCCGAGTGACCATGCCCATGCGAGGCGGGGCCCCGCGCCGCGTCGGGCGCAGCCGGTCCGTCCCGCTCCGCTCACGGCGCGAGCCTGTTCACCGTCATGAGCCCCTCGACGCGGCTGAACTCCTTGGTGTTTTCGGTCACGAGTACCGCGTCGAGCGATTTCGCGTGGGCCGCGATCATGAGGTCGTGGGGGCCGATCAGTCGGCCCCGTTTTTCAAGGTCCGCGCGAATGGGGCCGTACAGCCTCGCGGCGGCGGCATCGAACGCGAGGGTTCGAAATCCCGACAGGAGTGCATCGAACACCCGTC
>SXWC01000074.1 GCA_005789975.1 Planctomycetaceae bacterium | reverse complement strand
GACGTCGACCGCGGCCGCGTGGTCAAGGGGACGAAGTTTCTCGATCTCGTCGATGCGGGCGATCCCGTGGCGGTCGCCTCCCGATACGAGGCCGAGGGTGCCGACGAACTCGTGTTTCTCGACATCACGGCGAGCCACGAGGGGCGGGGCATCATGCTCGACATGGTCCGCCGTGTGTCGGAGACGGTCTTCATGCCCTTCACGGTGGGCGGGGGCATCCGCACCCTCGACGACGCGGCACGGCTCGTGCAGGCCGGCGCGGAGAAGGTGAGCATCAACTCGGCCGCCGTTCGCACCCCCGCACTCGTCACCGCGGTCGCCGACCGCCTCGGCAGCTGTGCGACGGTGGTCAACATCGATCCCAAGAGGGTGCTCAAGGACGGCCGCGAGGTCTGGGAGGTGTTCGTCAACGGTGGCCGCGTGCCGACCGGACTGGAGGCCGTGGCCTGGGCCCGCGAGGTGGAGCGGCTCGGCGCCGGCGAGATCGTGCTGACCTGCATGGACCGCGACGGCACCCGCGGGGGATATGACCTCGAGATCACCGCCGCGGTGAGTCGCGCCGTCGGCATCCCCGTGGTGGCCAGCGGGGGCGCGGGATCCCCCGAGCATCTGGCCGACGCGGTCGAACGCGGTGGAGCGGACGCCGTCCTCGCCGCTGGCATCTTCCACTTCGGAGAGTGTACGATCCGGCAGGTCAAGGAACTCTTCGTGAGCCGCGGCATCCCCGTCCGCCCCCCCGCCCGCTGACTCCCCGTCCCCACTCCCACCATGGCAACGATCGACACCCCGCCGGACGCATCCGCACCGACCCCGGTCCGCGGCCTGAAGAAGCAGGGCCGGCTGGAGATCGACCGGCTGTTCGAGGCCCTCGTGCGGCTCCAGGGCAGCGACCTGCATCTCAAGGTCGGCCAGCCTCCGTTCATGCGGGTCAAGGGCACGCTCCAGCCGCTCAAGCACGACAAACTCGACGACGAGACGATGCAGCGGCTCTGCTTCGCGATGCTCGACGATCGTCAGAAGCGGATCCTCGACGCCGACGGCGGCTGTGACTTCGCTCACACCTGCGTCGTCGATGACGTCCGCTGGCGGTTCCGTGTCAACCTGCTCTACCAGCAGGGCTCGCTCGGCCTCGTCGCCCGCCGCGTCAACAACACGATTCCCGACTTCAAGGGTCTCTTCCTGCCCGAGAGTATCGAGCGGATGTGCGTGCTCGATCAGGGCATGGTGCTCCTGGCCGGCGTGACCGGCTCGGGCAAGAGCACGACGATCGGGTCGATGCTCAACTACATCAACCGCACCTACCGCAAGCACATCCTCACGCTCGAAGATCCGATCGAGTTCGTGTTCACCGAGGACAAGTGCCTGATCAACCAGCGGGAGATCGGCACCGACGTCAAGAACTTCGAGATCGGGATGAAACATGCGGTCCGCGAGGATCCCGACATCATCCTCGTCGGCGAACTCCGCGACGTGGAGACCTTCAAGACGGCGATCCACGCCGCCGAGACGGGGCACCTCGTCTTCGGCACGATCCACGCCGCGAGTGCCTCGAGTTGCATCGGCCGCATCCTCGACCTCTTCCCCCAGGAGGAGCATCCCTCGATCCGCAGCGCGATCGCCTTCAACATGAAGGGGATCATCGCCCAGAAACTGCTCAAGTCGATCCGGCCCGGCGTCAGCCGCGTGCCGATCTGCGAGGTGATGTTTTTCGACGTGCTGGTGCGGAAGTACGTGCTCGAGGAGCAGGACCACCTCCTCGCCGATCACATCAAGAAGTCGTTCCGCGACGGCATGCAGGACTTCACGCAGAGCCTCAAGAGCCTCATCGACCAGGGGCTCATCGATCGCAATGATGCGATGGAGATCGCCCCCAACCGCGAGGCGCTGGAGATGGCGCTGAAGGGGATCGGGGTATCGTGATGCCCGCTCTTTCCAGCCGTCTGGCCGTCGCGATGGCGACGGCCCTGATCGCCCTCCCGGCCGCCGCGGCCGACCCCGCCGTCGGCTGGCCGACGAGCATGCCGCCGGGCTGGGGCACGCGCGGCTCGGGCGGCGGGCTGGCGATCCTGCCAGCGGTCCTCCCGTGGATCGTGATCCTCGCCTGGATGCGCTCGGTGGACTGGGTTTCCCGCGACGCCACGAGGCACAAGATCACGCCGGCATTCTGGGGCACGGCCTGCGGCCTGCCCTTGTTCATTGCGGCGGTGATCGCGTGGTGGATTCCGTCGGTGTGGGCCGGGCTCGCCATCATGGTCATCGCCTGGATCGCCCCCCTCGTCGCCTATTCCCTGATCCGCAACAAGTCGCTGCCCCCTGCGGAGCACGTGCTCACCGCGAGCCATGCGCGGCGGGTCATGGCCGGGCTGCTGGCGCCCCTGGGCATCGCGATCGACGCCGGCGCCGACGAGGGGGAGGTGATCCCGAAGGTGGTGCTGGCGGCCGCCGGCGGCAAGGACGCGGCCGAGAATGCCGCGCGGCTGGAGGCGGCGATGAAGATGCCGGGATTCGAAGAGGCCCGCAAGACCCTGCTCGGAGCCGTCATGGGCCGCGCGTCCACGATGGTCGTCAGTTGTGATCCCGTGGGCATGGCGGTCTGGCACGAGATCGACGGCGTCTGGGAGAAGCCCCGGATCCGCCAGCCGCCCAAGAACCGCAAGGAGTTGGAGACGTGGGTCGAGGCGCCGAAGTCGAGCCTGGCGGTTGGCAACGCGGTGCTCGCGGCACTGAAGACGCTCTGCGGGCTGCCGCCCGGCGCCCTTGAAGCCAAGCCGGTGCCCTTCCTCTTGCAGGTCGATGACAAGCCCCGCAACTGCCGTCTCTCCGTGCGGCCGCAGCCGAATGGCGAACAACTCGTCATCCAGCTCGAACCACCGGTGGCCGTCTACAAGAAGTTCGCCGACCTCGGCATGGCCGGGCCGCTCGCCGAGAAGCTGGTCGGCCTGACGGCGATGGAACGCGGCCTGATCCTCGTCTCGTCGCCCCCCGCCTCCGGCCTGACGACGACGTTCGAGATCCTGGTGCAGTCGGCCGATCGGCTGCTCCGCGACTTCATCTCACTCGAGGATGCCGCGGCCCCTCCCCGGGAGATTCAGAACGTCAAGCCGGTGCCGTTCGACGCCCGAACAGGCGTCACTCCGCTCGACGCGCTCGAGGGCGTGCTCCGCAGCTACCCCAACGTGATCGTCACCCGCGACGTCCGCGACAAGGCCCTCGTCGTGGAACTGGTGAAACTGGCCGGGCAGGACAAGTTGGTGATCCTCAGCCTCAAGGCCTCCGACGCGGCCGATGCGATCGCGCGGATCCTCGCCTGCGGCGTGCCGCCGCAACTGCTCGCCACGACGCTCGTGGGATCGCTGGGTCAACGGCTGATCCGGAAACTCTGCCCGAAATGCCGCGAAGACTATCCGCCCCCGGCGGAGCTGCTCGCGCGGCTCAGGCTCACCCCCGAACAGCTCCCCCATCTCCGCAGGCCGTCACAGCACGGTTGCCGGGCCTGTGGTGGCACCGGCTATCTGGGGCGTACGGCGATCTACGAACTCGCCAGCGGCGCCACCGTCCGCAAGGAGATCGCCGGCGGCGGCGACATCGCCGGCGTCCGCAAGGCCGCGTTGCAGGACGGGATGCAGCAGCTTCGCGATGCCGGGATGGCCCTCGTTCTCGAGGGCGTCACCTCGCTCCAGGAGCTGCAGCGGGTGTTTGCGGCCACGGGGGCCGCGCCGGCCCCGGCCGCGAAGGGAGCCTCGTCAAAATGATCACCGTGCTGCTGATCGTCGTGTTTCTGGCCGTCGCCTTCGCCCTCTGGCACGAGGGGCTCTGGTCCGCGATGGTCATGGTGCTCAACACGCTGTTCGCCGCGAGCTTTGCGACGGCGTGGTACGAATGGCTCGTCGCGGCGGTACGTCCCCTGCTGGAGAGCTACGACTACCTCCTCGACAGTCTCTGCCTGTGGGGGCTGTTCAGTGTCATCTTGCTGGTGCTCCGCGAGATCACCGACCGCGTCTCCCGGACGAAGGTGCGGTTTCGCAGGCCCGTGGAGTTGTTCGGCTGTCCGCTCGTCGCGGTGATCGGCGGCTGGCTCATGGTCTGTTTCACGGCGGCCTCGCTTCACACCGCGGCCCTGCCGAGGGATCTCGTCCAGCCCACGCCCGAAGCCCGCATGCTCTTCGGGTTGGCCCCCGACCGCCGTTGGCTGGCATGGGTCCGCGGCTCGTCGCTCTCCGGGCCGTTCGCCCGGCCCGACCACGCCTTCGATCCCGAGGCCCGCTTCATCCTCGACTACGCCACGCGGCGGCAGCAGCTGGAGTCACAGCCCGGCCTCCGCGTCGCCACTCCCTGAGCCCGCCATGAAAGAGCCCGCCGCGTATCGGCCGGTGAGCGGGTGGGCCGTCGCGGCACTGGTGGTCGGCGGGTGCTCGGCGCTCGCCGTGGTCACCCGCTTCGCCTGGGTGCTGCCGCTTCTGGGAGTCGGCCTCTCGATCGCGGCGTTGAAGGACGTCGCCCGCCCCGGGGCGGCCAAGGCGGGACGGCCGCTGGCGCTGGCGGGCCTGGCGCTGGCGATCGGCTGCGGCACCCAGGCCGTGACCGCCGCGGCGGTGTCTCGCTGGATTCTCGGCCACCGGGCCCGCGCCGCCGCCACCGTCTGGATCGAAGCCGTGCAGGCGGGCCGGATGGCCGAGGCGATCGCCGCCTCGGCGCCGACCCTGCTGCCGGCGGCGGACCCGCCCGCCGCCGCGAACGACCGCGGGGCCGAGGACGCCGTTGCCCGGTTGACGACGCTGCCCGCCGTGCAGGCTGCCGCCGCATGCGCCGCCGGTCGCGTCGCCGTGCTCGACGCGTCGCCCATCGGCTCCGAGGGGGACGTCTGGAGGGTGCGGATGTCGTTGACGGGCTGCGGCGGAGCCGATGCCGCGACCAACGCGACCAACGCGACCAACGCGACCAACGCGACCAACGCGACCAACGCGACCAACGCGACCAACGCG
>SXWC01000073.1 GCA_005789975.1 Planctomycetaceae bacterium | reverse complement strand
CGGGCGACATCACCAAGGCGATTGCCGCGGGGGCGAACTGCTGCATGCTCGGCGGTCTGCTCGCCGGCGTGGCGGAAAGCCCGGGGCAGACCGTTCTCTACCTCGGCCGCACCTTCAAGGCCTACCGCGGAATGGGATCGCTCGGGGCGATGGTCCAGGGATCGAGCGAACGCTACCGCCAGAAGGCATCGGGCCGCGGGGGCGACAAGCTCGTCCCGGAGGGGGTCGAGGGGCGGGTGCCCTTCAAGGGGCCTCTGAGCGTGTTCGTCTACCAGCTTGTGGGCGGCCTCCGGGCCGGCATGGGCTACTGCGGCACGCGGACGATCGAAGAGCTCAGGTCCGACGCACGTTTCATCCAGGTGACCGCGGCCAGCGTCCGCGAGAGTCATCCCCACGACATCGTGATCACACAGGAAGCCCCGAACTACACCGCCGAGCACGCCAAGCCCGAGTGATGCGGCGTCGGCCCGGGGGCGGGAGTTCGGCTTGGGAGGCGGGAGCTCAAGCCGGGGGACTGGGGCGGATGGGCGGGGTGCAGTGGTCCTGACACGGCTGACGGCATGGTCGTCAAAGTCGCGCGTGGCATTGCGTCGATCTTCCGGGAAGGGTCCCCCGCCGCCGCTTCACCCAGGACGCTGTCGCCATGAACCGTTCATCCCTCGGAAAGGCCGTTTCCGCGCCCGGGCGGTGGAAGGCCGTGTGGGCGGCGTGCTGGCTCGCGGTCGGGTTCACCGCCCCGGTCCCCGCGGAGGATTGGCGGACGTTTCTCAGGTCTCCCGAGCCGCCGCTCGAGAACCGTGTCTCCGACGGGATGCTCTGTGCGATCGCGCCCGTCCTCGGCGAGACCGACGAAGAGCCGGTGCCGACGGAACCACCCGTCGAGGAATCGGCCGAACCGATCACGCTCGCGCAGGTGACTCCCGATGGCCCGGCCGGGACGGCTGAGGATCCGGATGACACCCCCGTCAGCCGGGAGTCGTGCGGCGAGGAAACCGCCGACTGCCGCCAGGCGCTCGACAGGCTCCGCGCCGACGAGATCGCCGGCATCGATCTCGACATCCGCGTGGGTGGCCGACCGGGCAACGACTATCCCTGTGAGTGCCGCCTCGAGGGAGAGACGTTCGAGCCGCGGCGGTTCGCCACGACCATGTTCACCTGGAAGGCGGCGGGCTACTGCCACAAGCCGCTCTACTTCGAGGATTGGCAGCTCGAGCGCTACGGCCACTCGCACGGCCCGCTCGTCGATCCCTTCATCTCGGCCGCACACTTCTTCATCACGCTGCCCGTCCTGCCCTACAAGATGGGCGTCGAGCTGCCGTGGGAATGCGTCTATCCGCTCGGCTATTACCGGCCCGGCAACTGCGCACCGTGGACGATTCCCGCCGTGCCGATCAGTGTGCGTGGCATGGCCGTCGAGGCGGCCACCGTCACGGGGCTCGTCTTCCTGCTGCCCTGACGCGGCGGCGCGTCCCCGGCCAGTCAGCGTTTGCGGATCGAGGCGATGTAGGCGTAGCGCTTCGCCACCGACTCGAACGCCACGTCGGCCCGGCCCGACGCACCGAGGGCCGCGAGTGCGGCATGCACCTCGGGGCGGTAGTGGACGTGAAACAGCGTGAGCCACTTCTTCAGGCCCGCGGCGAAGAAGGCGGGGAGTTCCTGCTGATCCCAGAAATCGACGATCAGCAGGTGGCCGCCCGTCTTGAGATTGGCCATCGCGGCCTCGATCGCCCCGGGCCAACTCGTCACCATCGAGAGACAGTAGGAAAAAAAGATCGTGTCGAACGGCTCGTCGCGGTCGAACATCGCCTTGGCGTCGAGCCGCTCGGCGAGCCCCTGCCGCAGCCGGATCCGCTCGTGGCCGCCCGCGGGAACGCCCGCACGGGCGATGCTCGCGGCGGCGGTGTCGAGCATCTCCTGCGAGGCGTCGAGGCCGCAGAGCAGCCCCGGCTCGGGACGGCGGGCCAGTTTGATCAGATTCCGGGCCGTGCCGCAGCCAACCTCCAGCGTCGCCGTGCCGGCGTTCGTCGCCACCCGGGCGAGCATCCGGTCGCGGCCCAGCAGGTAGTAGGCCCGCGTGAGGTCGTAGACGTGCCGCGTGAGCCGATACATCCGATCCATCGCGATCGCCTGATCGGCTGTTCCGGACTGGCTCATGATGCGACCTGAAACGTCATGGTGTGGCGGGGAAGGCTTCAAGGATCCGGGGGCGGCGGCCCTGGAATGTAACGGAGCCCCGCCGTCGGCGTCGCGTGGGCGGGCTTTTTCCGCGGTCCGCTAGCGGTTCACGGCGTCGGGCCGTTCAGCCGGCGGGGCCGCGGCGTCGATCGCGGCCACCAGTCGCGCGACGGCGTCGCGGAGTTCGATGCCGCGCTTCACGATGGCGGCAGTGGTGGCCGCGAGACGGTCGCTGCCACGTTTGTATTCGGCCTCGAAGGCGTCGGCCGTCCGCTCGGCGGCCGCGGCGTCGCGGGTCCACGAAACCATGTCCTCCGTCAGCCGCTCCCGCCGGCTGCGGGCGTCTTCAAGCTCATTCGACAGGCTGTTGCCCGCCTCCTTGAGCCTTTGGTTCGACGCCTCGAGGTTCGCCACGTCCTGCCGGAGTGATTCGAGCAGGGCGGTGAAGCCGGAGGCGGCCATTCCCCCCTTGAAGGCGTCGTCGGTGCCCGCCCGGTCGGGGAAAATGCGGGAGCCGTGGATCAGCGTCTCGGCATCCCGCAACGGCCGCCGGTAGCGGACGCCCTCGATCGTGGCTTTGGCCTGATCCTCGAGTTCGAAGGCGGTCTGCAGGTCGAACTCGGCCTCCTCGCCCACCTCGAACGTACGCTTTGCGTCCTCATCGACGAGGCTCTCCGCGAGTGCGTGCGGCTCCTTGAACTTCACCCGCGCCCAATACTCGCCGGGGAGCTTCGTGCCCGAGTCGAGATCGCGGCGGAGTTCGGCCCAGTCCGCCTTTTCCGGCGCGAGGGTTTCGTGCTCCTCCACCTCCTCGAGAAACCCCTCCTGCCGTTCGCGGTCGTCGAGCAGTTGCTCGACCTGATCGATCGAGATCTTGGCGGGCTGCGGCATCGCGTCCTCGTCGTCCCGCGGCCGCTCGACCCGCGAGAAGGCCAACCAGCGATCGACGGGCAGATTCTCGAAGACGGTCACGTTGTCGTAGGCACGACTCCAGGCCTCCTTGTCGTAGGCGTCGCGTGGCGCCGTCTGGCCGATCGTGAGCACGAACCCGCGGTCCGCGGCGTCATACGACGAGGCCTTCACGAGAAACCCGCCGAGGTATTGGCCGATGTCGTCCCCCGTCCGCTCGAAGAGGTAGACGGTCGCCCCGGGATCGATCGGAGGCTTGGGCTCCCGCGGCGCGGCCCCCTCCTCGGCCACCGGTTCTCCATCCGCCGCCGCCGCGTCGGCGACGACCGCCACCGGCAGCCTGATCTTGCCGGTTGCGTCGTCGGTCTTCGGCGGCTCGAACGAGGCGTCGTTCCAGTAACGGCCCCGCCAGGTTTCGACACGCTCCAAGGCCCGCTTCCAGCGATCGCGGTCGTGCGCGAGCGACGTGAGGGGCTTCGTATCGGCCGCGGGCTTGAGGCGGCCGCCGTCGTTCGAGTCGGGCACGAGCGCGTCCTCCTGGAGCGCCACCTGCACCTGCTTCGCCCTCACGAAGGTGGTCCATGACCACTCGTAGGCGGCGAAACGGGCGGAGACGTAGAGGTAGCCGGTCGCCGAGAGCAGGACCAGGAATCCGGCGACGATGGTGCCCCAGCTCCAGCGCTTGTTGCGGTAAACAAACGCGATGAGCCCCGCGAGGAGCACCACCACGATGAGGCCGAGCAGCAGGTAGTTCATGTGTTTCCACCCCCCGCGTGGCACGGGCCGCGGAGTCAGGGAGCCTGCCCAGCCGTCACGACCGGAACCTTCGGAGTATATCGACGCCCGCCAGATCGCCGGCGCTGCATGGCTATTCGTGTCGGCGTCCCCGTGATCTTGAATCGACCGCCCCGCCACGTTGCATCCTGTCGACGCCAGGCTCCGGGAACGTCGCCCGCGGGCGACACGCCGGCGACACCCCGACCGGCCGTCCGGGAAAGGAACAGCGGCTTTTCGCCTGAAAAGACCGGTTCGGGGTGGGATTCAGGGCCGCAACGGGCCCGCGGCACCGCACGTGCATGGTCTCGACGGCACCGGCCCGATCCGTGGCCCGCGACCAGCGTGTCGCGGGCGGAGCGGCCTCCCCCGACTTCCCCGGAGCACGCCATGCGGCATTCCGCCAACGACAGCCACGACCCGCGCCGCAAACCGATCCGGCCCGCCAAACCGAAGCCCCCCGCCGCCCGCCGTCCGTCCGCCGTCATCGACGACCCGATTCGCCTGTACCTGCTCCAGATGGGCGGCATCCCGTTGCTCTCGCGGGAGACCGAGGTGGCGCACTCGCGGCAGATCGAGACCTGGCGGCGGCGGTTCCGCCGCACCATGCTCGCCAATGACTTCATCCTGTCGGGAGCCGTGCAGCTGCTCGAGCGGGTGCAGGCCGGCACCCTGCGGCTCGACCGCACGATCGAGGTCTCCGTCACCAACACCACCGAGAAGAAGCGGCTGTTGAAGCGGCTCGGCCCCAACCTCGTGACGCTCAAGCGGATCGAGCAGGAGAAGGGCCGCCTGTTCCGCATCGCGATGTCGCGGAGCGCGGCCTTCGATGCCCGTCGGGCCGCGTGGCGGCGGCTCGTGCGGCAGCGGACCAAGGCCGTCCGCCTGGTCGAGGAGATGCACCTCCGCATCCAGCGGCTCTACCCGCTGCTCCGCCAGTTGCGTGGCATGTCGCAGCGGTTCGACGCGATCGGCGAGCAGGTCGCGGGCACCGGCTCCGTGAGGTGCAACGAGCAGTCACGGCAGCAACTGCTCCTCGAGCAGCGGCGGATCCTGCTCACCACCCGCGAGAGCAGCCGCACGCTGGCCCGCCGTATCGTTCGGTTGCACGACCTGCAGGGGCGATACGACGCCGCCAAGCGCGACCTTGCCGCCGGCAACCTCCGCCTCGT
>SXWC01000072.1 GCA_005789975.1 Planctomycetaceae bacterium | reverse complement strand
GACACGTCGAACAGGCCGGCCGCCCGCCTCGCGGCGAGGTGCTCATCGACGATCGACGAATACTGCACGGGCATCCGCCAGCCGGCGAAGTCGACCATGCGACCGCCGTGCGATTCGTGCCAATGCACCAGCGGCGTGGAAAGCGGCGAAGACGGCATGCTGTGGGAGTCCATTTCTCGGGGCGGGCGATGGGCGGCATTGTAAAATGCCGGGGTCGGGGTGCCAGATGATCCGTTGATCAGCGTCTCGTGCGCTTGGTCCCGCGGCCACCCCGCTTCGCCGGAGCGGGCCTGCCGCGGCCCGCTGCCTGCCGCTTCCCGCGGTCCGGCTGTTTGTGACGCAGGCCGGCCTTCGAAGCTTTGCCGCGGCCGACCAGCCGGAAGTTGAGTTCGCGTCGGTCGAGATTGACCCGGGCCACGGCCACGCGGACTCGATCGCCCAGCCGGAACGACTGGCCCGGCCGGCGTCCCGAGAGGGTGTGGCTCGCGCGGTCATAGCGGTAGGTGTCGTCGGGGAGCGTGTCGATCGGCACGAGCCCCTCGGCGGGCAGTCCGAGCCCCTGCACGAAGAGCCCGAACGCCTCCACGCCCGTCACCACGGCGTCCATCTCCTCGCCCACCTTCGACTTCAGGAAGTTGAGCAGTTTCAGTTTGACCAGTTCCCGTTCCGCGGACTCGGCCCGCCGTTCGAGATCGGAGCATTCGCCGCCGAGGTGCATGAGGCCGTCGGCGGGAGGCCGCCGGCCGTGGGCGATGGCTTCGAGCGCCCGGTGCACCGTGAGATCGGGATAGCGGCGGATCGGGGAGGTGAAGTGGCAGTAACAGTCGCTCGCGAGGGCGTAGTGGCCGTCTTCCTGCGGGCCGTAGGCCGCGCGGGTGAGGCTCCTGAGCACGGCGTAGTGCACCGCATGCTCCTCCGACTTGCCGCGGGCCATGTCGAGCAGCCGTTGGAGTTCGAAGCGGCTTTCCAGTGAATCGACCTCGAAGCCCAGCTCCGAGACGAACTCGGTGAGTTGCCGGAGCTTCCGCGGGTCCGGGGCGGGGTGGATCCGCCGCAGGAAACCGGCACCCGCCACGGCCAGGGCCGAGGCCACGGCCTCGTTTGCCGCCAGCATGAACTCCTCGATGATCTGGTGGCTCTCGGTGTTTTCGACGACGTGGGCGCCCGACACGCGGCCCTCGCGATCGAGGTCGATCTTCACCTCCGGCATCTCGAGTTGCAGGGCCCCGCGGGCCATCCGACGGGCGCGGAGAATCCGGGCGAGATCCCGCAGCCGGCCGAGCAGGCCGCGAACCTCGGGCGTCATCTCCACGGCGGGCGTGTCGGGATCCCCGAGAAAGACGTCGACCTCCTCGTAGGTGAATCGCCGGCGGCTCTTGATCGCGGTCGATTCGACCGCCGAGTGCACGGGAACACCCTCCGGCGAGAACTCGATCCAGCAGGTTCGTGCATAGCGGACCTTGCCGGGCTGAAGGCTCGCGAGATTGTTGGACACGATCTCCGGAATCATCGGGATCACGCGGTCGGGCAGGTAGACGCTGGTGCCGCGGTTGCGGGCCTCCTGGTCGAGGGGTGAGCCGTTGCGCACGAAGTACGAGACGTCGGCGATGTGAACGCCGAGAAGCCAGTGCCCCCGTTCGACCCGCTCCAGCGAGATCGCGTCGTCGAAGTCGCGGGCATCGACCGGGTCGATCGTCACGATCACCCGATCGCTCAGGTCGCGGCGGCCGTGGGGCACCGACTCGTCGAACCGCTCGGCCTGCACCCGGGCGTCGTCGATCACCGTCTCGGGAAACGGTCCGGGCAGGCCGAACTCGTGGATCACGGTCTGCGTGTCGACTCCGACGTCGCCGGCCTTGCCGAGCACCTCGACGATCACGCCTTCGCCATCGCGGAGGTGGGTGGGAAATCGCACCATGTCGATGACGACCTTGTCATCGGGGTGGACTCCCTTGGCGCCGGGATCGCCGACGGAAACGGGGCGGGCGAAGCCGGTGCCGTCGATCTGCACCCAGCCCTGTTCGGCCGCCTCGAAATACGAGCCGACAAACCGGGTCGTTCGCCGCTTGACGATCTCGACGATCTCGCCGGCGGGCCCGGGCCGTCGCACGTCGCGGACCTTTGAGATCCGCACCCGGACGGTGTCTCCCGACGCGGCATCGAGGGCGGCGGCTGCCGCGATGTGGACGTCGTTTGAGCGGTCACCGGGGCGGGCGTCGAGCGGCCGCACGAAGCCGTAGCCACCGGTGGCCCGGCGAAAGACGCCGATCAGGCGGTCATCCTGACCGCGACCGGCCCGGGATGGGGTTTGGGGGCGGTCGTGACCATCGCGTTTCCGCGGCATGAGGGGTCCTGCGAGCGACGGTCGGTAAATCAACGCATGTCCGGACCGATTCTACCCCCGGACGCCGCGGCACCCCAAACGGCGGCTCGCCGGGGCGACATGCCGTCCTTGCCGGGAAGCCCCCAGCGCGACCGCCGGGCATCCTCACCTCGCCCCCGACCGCACCGCGGCGGGACCACGGTATGCTCAGGGCACCGCGGGGAGCAATCTCATGGCACGGCACGCTTGGAAGGTGATCGTCGGTCTGTTGGCGGTGGTGATCGGGCTCCTCGTGCTCGGTGGCCCTGCCGGGCAGAAGCCGGCAGCCCCGCAGCCCGCGCCGGCCGCGGCCCCGGCCGTCCAGACGCGGAAGACGGTCGGCAGGACCACGCAAAACGTGCTCGAACTCGCCGCCGCGCTCGCCCAAGGAGGTGTGCGCATCGACAATGCGTCCGAGGCCGACGAGGGGGGCCTCGGAGCCTACTCGCAGGCCTACCGACAGAGCGTCGCAACGGTCGGCGGCATCGCCGTGGAGCAGAAGATGAAACTCCACCAGGCCCTGCACGACGAGACTCCGAGCACCCACCGGGAGTTCATGGCGAAGATCATCGCGCCCGGCACTGCCGACGGGCTGTCGCTGCCGATGCTGCCCTACTACCAGGAATACGCGTTCGATCCCGAGTCGAAGAGGCTCGTCGTCGTGGAGTTTCCCGCCAAGAAGGAGCAGCGACGCCAGGAGACGACGGGCGCTTCCGGGCTCTAGCTGTCCGTGGCCAAAGTCATCCATGACCCTTGTCCACTGGATCGACCGGTGGAAACGCCGAGGGTTTCCACGGTCGATGATCCTCGCATCCTCACTCGGGCAGACGTCTTCCACAGTCTGCTAGCTTCGACTTTTGCAGTTTTTCGGAGTGTATGAAGCAGAAGTCACCCGTCTCGCAGGTCGGGTGTGCCCACGCCCCATCGCCGGACGTTCGCGGATGCCATCATGGCATCCGCTCACTGCATGTCCGCTGCGCTTCGCCATCCTGGCTGCGCTTGCTCCCACAGCCAGGCTCGCGGGGATGGGCACCCCCTTCCGTGACCGGATTCAGTACGGCCGGGGAAAGCGCCCCTCAAAAACTGCGGAGTTCGAAGGCTAGCCGCGGCCGCGAAAGAACTTGCGGCCCTGGCTCTGCTGGTATTGCGTCCAGCCGTCCTCGGCCGTGGCCTCGTTCTGGAGGAGCTGGATCGTGCCGGCCATCTTGGCGTCGAGGTGGTCGAGGTGGTGGAGGGCCACGGCCTCGAGCGTCATCGGCAGCTTCGGCGAGCCGAACTCATACTGGCCGTGGTGGCTGGCGATCATGTGCTTCACGCGGACGGCCACCTCGGCATCGAACCGCTCGCCGGTGCGGGCTTCGATCAGCCGGATCTTGGCGTCGATGATCTCGAGGCCGAGGAGCACGTGCCCGAGCAGTTGGCCCGCGTCGGTGTAGGAGAAACCCTGCAGGCTCTCGAGTTCGACGGTCTTGCCGATGTCGTGCACGAGCACGCCCACGAGCAGCAGGTCGCGGTCGAGGGCGGGGTAGAGGGGTGCCACGCGGTCGGCGAGCCGCAGCAGGTTGACCACGTGATCGAGCAGGCCGCCGGCGTAGGCATGATGGTGCTTGACGCCGGCGGGCGTGCGGCGGAAGGCCTCCATCAGCGGGCCGTCGGCGAGGATCTCGTCGGCCAGGGCCTTGAGCGGCACGGCCCGGATCGTGCCGAGAATCGTGGTCAGCTCGGCCTCGAGCCTGACGACGTCGTTCCTGGAGAGCACCAGAAACTCCGACTCGTCGATCGTTCGCGGATCGGCCCGTTCGATCGCCGAGACGATCAACTGCAGCGAGCCCGAGTAGAGTTGCGTGTGTCCTTCGACGCGGACGTAGTCACCGTCCTCAAAGGCCCCGTAGTCGTCGTCGGATGCGTTCCAGAGGCGACCGGTGATCGTGCCGCTCTTGTCGGCAAGCTCGACCTGGAGGTAGAGCTGGCCGTTGCGATTGGGCCGCAACTGCTTGTGCGTCGCGAGGAAGAGCTGGTCGATCTGGGCTTGTGGCGGCAGTTCGGTGATCAGGCGGCGTGGCATCGGTCCCGAGTCTACGGTCGGTTTCCCAGGCTTCACAAGCAGCGACTACAATCCCGGCCCCGTCCATGGGTCCGGTTCAACCGGCCCCGTCACACCAGCACGAGCATTCACGGAGCGAGCCATGCCGGATCATGCCATCAGCCCCACCCGATCCCAGGACTATCCCGAGTGGTACCAGCAGGTCGTCAAGGCCGCCGATCTCGCGGAGCAGTCGCCCGTCCGCGGCTGCATGGTGATCAAGCCCCATGGCTATGCCATCTGGGAGCGGATGCAGTCGATCCTCGACGGGATGTTCAAGGCGACGGGCCATCAAAACGCCTACTTCCCCCTGTTCATTCCGCTCTCGTATCTCGAGCAGGAGGCGAAACACGTCGAAGGCGTCGCGAAGGAGTGCGCGGTGGTCACGCACCACCGGCTGGAGCTGGGGCCGGACGGCAAGCTCATCCCGACGGGCAAACTCGAGGAGCCGCTCGTGGTGCGTCCGACGAGCGAGACGATCATCGGTGCCATGTATGCCAAGTGGATCCAGTCGTGGCGCGACCTGCCCATGCTCATCAACCAGTGGGCCAACGTCGTCCGCTGGGAGATGAGGCCGCGGGTCTTCCTGCGAACGGCCGAGTTTCTCTGGCAGGAGGGGCACACGGCCCACGCCACGAGCGAGGAGGCCGTCGAGGAGACGCTCCGCATGCTCGAGGTCTACGCCACGTTCGCGGAGCGGGATCTCGCAATGCCGGTGGTCAAAGGACCGAAGCCCGCAGCCGAACGGTTTCCCGGCGCGGTCGACACCTACTCCATCGAGGCGATGATGCAGGACGGCAAGGCCCTTCAGGCGGGCACGTCCCACTTCCTCGGCCAGAACTTCGCCCGTGGCCAAAACATCAAGTTTGCCGGCACGACCGGCGTCGAGGAGTTCTGCTGGACGACGTCGTGGGGCGTGTCCACGCGGCTCATCGGCGCCGTGATCATGACCCACTCCGATGACGACGGCCTCGTGCTGCCGCCGCGGATCGCCCCGCACCAGATCGTGCTTCTGCCGATCCACCGCACGGAGGAGGAGAAGGCGGCGGTCACCGAGGCCTGTCGCAAGCTCCAGGCGGAACTCTCCGCGACGACCTTCGGCGGCGAGCCGATCCGGGTGAAGATCGACGCCCGCGACATGCGGGGGGGCGACAAGGTCTGGCAGCACGTGAAGCAGGGCGTGCCGGTGCGGATCGAGATCGGCCCCCGCGATCTGGCGGCGGGTGCCGGGAGCATGACCCGCCGCGACCGCGGCCCGAAGGAGCGGACGGCCGTGCCGCTGGCCGAGTTTGCGACGCTGGCCCCGGCCCTGCTGGACGAGATCCAGCAGGGGCTCTTCCAGCGGGCGAAGGACTTCCGTGCCGGGCGGACGGTGCGGCTCGGCTCGGCGGCGGAGGTGCACGAGTTCTTCGGGGCGGGGGAGGGGGCCGCCGGCACGGGCGGTTTTGCGCACGTGCACGTCGCCGACGACCCGGCGGTGGCTGCCGCCTTCGACCCGCTGAAGGTGACCGTGCGGTGCGTGCCGATGGAGGGCGGAGATGAGCCCGGCACGTGCGTGGTGACGGGCAAGCCGGTGCCGCGGCGGAGCGTTCTTGCCCGGTCGTACTAGGGCTTATCCAGGTTCCGTGGAGCACCGGCTCGGGGGCGGCAAAAGTCGCCGCTCCGCGGTCCTCCGGATCGTCGGCGGGGCGGGACGTCGCCGACGTCGAAGGGCGTCGCGACCGGAGTCGCTACGACGATGCGGCGGGAGCCGTCTTCGGAGCGTCGGCCTCTGCGGGGTCGTTGTGCTCAACCTGCGGCCAATACTCGTCGAAGTCGAACTGCGGGCTGTTGTCGAGGTCGTGGCACTCCAGGCAGTTGTTCACCGCCTTCTGCTTGCCCTCGGGGGTGGCGAGCGTGAGCACGAGTTCCTGGCGGAGGCGGTCCCGCTCGGCGACGCTCGCCCGCACGTCGCCCCGCTCGACGGCGGTGTGGGCGGCGGCCGGGCCGTGGCAGTTTTCGCAACCCTGGTGGGCGAGCTGGGGCGTCGTCTTCATGCCGGCGAAGCCCCCTTCGAAGGGCTCGAAGCGTTGTGGCGCCCAGCCCACGACGTGACACGACAGGCACTCGGGGTCACCGTCGCGCCGGGGGCGCTGTTCCTCGAGGGTGGTCAGGGCGGTCGCGTGCGGCGTCTCCTTCCAGACGTCGTAGGCGTGCTGATGGCATTCGGCGCACGCCTCACTGCCGGCGAATCTGCGGCCCGAGGGGTGGCGGATGGGCACGAGTCCCAGGCCTTCGAGTCCGAGTGTCTCGAGTTTCTTCTGATAGGTGCCGAGCAGGTCGATCATGTCCTTCGATTCGCCCCACCGGGCGTCGAGCGGCACCCGCTGGCCGCGGACCGGCGCCGCCTTGTCGGCGAAGAATCCGACCACGACGGCGAACATTCCCTTGTGGCCGAGCTCCACGAACTTCGCTCCACCGGGCAGCGAGGCAAGCTCGAGCGGCGGTTCATCCCCGCCTCCCGCCGTCACCACGACGTCGAACTGCGGAAATCGCCCCGCCAGGGCCTTTGTCTCCTCCGGCGACGACCACGAGAGCAGGATCTGATGGTCGCAGCCGGCTTTCGCCAGTTCGGGCGCGACCTTGGCGAGGGCCTCGGCTGCGGGGGCAAACTCGATGTCGGCATTCTTGATGCGATCCATCTCCTTGTCCCCGAGCACGCTGGTGACGCCGATCGTGAGGCCCCCGGTCTTGATGACGCGAAACTTCGGCGTGATGTCGGCGTCGAGTCCGAGCAGGCCCACGTTCGCGCTCAGGAACGGCGTCGGCTGATCGCCGACGGCGGCGACGCCGGCAACGAGTTCCTCGGCCGGCAGCCGCAGGTCACCCGGGCCGAAGCCCACGGCGGAGTATTGCATGGCCCGCAGGCCGTCCACGATGGACTGAAACTTCGCCTCCGTCTGGCGGCCAAAACGCTTCACCTGATTGCCGACGTCCACCGCCACCAGCGGCCAGCCGGCCGACGTCAACGCGCGGAGGAAGTTTTGGCGGCGACTCAATCCGCCCTTCTGGTTTTCCTTACCCGTGCAGCCGCAGGGTTCGATGTAGCCGTCGAGTTCGCCGGTGATGACGACCACCGCCTGGGGCGTGGGCCAGTCCTTGAAGATCGTGCCGTTGCGTTGGCGAAAGGTTTCCACGACCGAGTCGGCGACATCGACGCCACGGTCGGGCGCGGCGGCGATGCAGGCCAACGCCAGGGCGGCGACTCCGCACGTGGCCGGAAGCGAACGGAGGAGGCGGGCGTGATTCATGGGTGGAGTGGGGTTCAGGGGCCGATGGCGACGCAGATCGGGATCGTGAACTCCGGACACTCGCTGTGTCCTGTATCGAGCACGATCCTTCCCGCCGGCCCCTGCTGGGAGCAGAGGTGGTTGGCTGCCCGGCTACCCGCCGGAATCACGATATCGATCGGAATCCGCACGACACCTCCGGCGCCGATCGGCTGGCCTTCGCCGACCGTCACCCGAAGCGAATCGGGAATCACCTCCCGGACCGTCGGCCGCACGCTGTCGCGATGCGGTCCCTTGGCCGTGAGAAACACCCTCGTGCGCAGGCCCGCCTTGCCGGAGACAGTCCCCAGCAGAAGGGCCTGCCGGGAGGAATCCCATCCCGGGCCCGCCATGACAAGGTCACTCCCGACCATCCCCGAGACCGGGATTTCAGCCGTCTGTTCCTCGGGCATCCGAAAAACGACCCGAACCATTCCCTTGAGCGGCCCCGGCGGCATTCCAGGCTTCACGTTGACCACGAGCCGGAATCCGCCGGTCGCCCCCGTTTCGGTCGCGATCGTGCTCGCATCGAGCGGTTCCGTGGAGAGCGAGAACAAATGGGCGGATTGGGGGTCTTCGAGGCTCACCTCGGTGACGCTCGGTGCGGACGTGCCGTAGGTGAAGATTTCGGTTGTTCCAGTGTCGCCGGTCGCCGTTGAGATCCTAGGAAGCACGACCGTGTCCGGCAACGCCTTCCAGGTCGGCACGACCAGCCCCTCCACGACGAACACGAGTTCAGGCCGACGGGGGTCGTCGGTGAGGATCGTCGCCTGCTGACGAAAAGGACCGCCGTCACCCTTTCCCCGCCACTGCACCCTGATTCTCGTGCTTTCACCCGGAGGCACCAGTTTGCGGGCGTCGTTGGAGCCGCCCTCCGAGTTCTCGAAATCGCTCACCGTGCAGGTGCAACTCGTGGCGCCGCGGCTGAGCGTGAGCGACGCGTCGCCGATGTTGCGCACCGTGAAGTCATGCGAGCCGGTGCCGCCGACACCGACGGTGCCAAAATCATGCCGTGTTTCGCTGGTTTCGGCCCTCGGCAGGGGACCGGCGGCTTCCGCATCGATCACGCGGACATCGCCCACCTGCCACGGCGTCGCGTGGGTGAGCACGGCGCCGGCCGCACCGATCGCGGCTCCAACCGCCATCGCCGCCACGACGACCAGCCGCGGGTCGGGGCCGTTTGTCTCCATGATGTCACCATTCCGAGTGCTGCGGACCGGACACCACCGGCGAATCGGCCACCACCGACGAACCCAGCCGGCACCGTCTCGGTGCCAATCCTCCGCGTGGCGGCCACGCTCGTGACTTTCTGGCAGGAGCTGCCCGCGCTATCCCAGCTGGGCCAAGGCCTCGTCGGGGATGTTGAAGTTCGCCGACACGCTCTGGACGTCGTCGTGGTCGTCGAGCCGCTCCACGAGGTCGAGCACCCGGCGGGCCGTATCGACGTCCTCGACATCGACGGTGTTCGTCGGAATGCGGACGATCTCGTTGGACTCGACCGTCAGGCCGGCCTTGGCGAGCGCATCGACCACCGCGGCCATCGCCGACGGCTCACAGGTCACCTCCCAGTGGTCCACCGCGGGCTTCACGTCGTCGGCGCCCGCGTCGATCGCCACTTCCATCAGTCTGTCCTCGTCGCAGCCGGCCCGCGGCAACCGCACGAGCCCCTTCCGATCGAAAAGGTAGGCCACGCAGCCCGTGCCGCCGAGTTTGCCGCCGCAGAGCTCGAAGATCTTGCGGATTTCGGGGGCGGTCCGGTTCTTGTTGTCGGTGAGGATCTCGCACAGCACGGCCACGCCGCCCATGCCGTAGCCCTCGTAGAGCGATTCCTCGAGGTCGCCCCCCTTGAACTCACCGGTGCCCGTCTTGATCGCCCGCTGGATGTTGTCCTTGGGCATGCTGACGGCCTTGGCCGCGTCGATCGCGTACCGGAGCCGGAGATTGGCGTCGGGATCGGCGCCGCCGTGCTTGGCGGCCACGATGATCGCCTTGGCGAGCTTGCTCCAGAGTTTGCCCCGCTTGGCGTCGATCACCGACTTCTTGCGGGCGATGTTCGCCCAGTGGGAATGTCCTGCCACGCTCGATTCTCCCTTGCGATCCTTCCCTGAGGGCCCTCCGATTCTCGGACAAGAAGCGGCTGCGAGGGGCCTCGACTACCTCGGCTTCCGTTTGCTGAGCTGCGATGAATGGCGGTCGCCCTGCGTGTCGGGCCGCTTGCCGATCGGGGGCTTGGAGGGCTTTGCGGCCACGGGGGGCTTCTTCGCCGCCGGCTTCTCGGGCTCGGGGGCCGGCGCCATGTGTGGCTTGATCGTCAACGGCTTGCCGACGTTGGGCTTCACCACGAACGGCTTTGGTCCGGGCTTGCCGTCGGTCGTCTTCTTGGGGCCCGATCCGGCGGGCGGCATCGGCGTCTTGCCGGCGGGACGCGCGGCGGCCTGGGGGCCGGCGGGGCGGTGCTCCTCGGCGGCCAGGCGGGCGGCCTCGGCGGCCCGCAGGCCCTCCTTGCCCGCCGGCGGCGGTGGAGGAACGGGCGCGGGAAGCGGTTCACCCCGTTTCGGCATGCGGTCCTTGAGCGCCGACGGATTCACCGCCTGCACGATCTTCTTCACGGTCGCCCCGTGGAGGTTGGTGAGCACCTCGATCCCGAACTGGTGGAGTTGGGTGCTGAACTCGATCCCGGACTTCTTGCCGATCAGTCGCTCGAGGCCTGCCACCTTGCCGGAGTCGTATTCCTGTTGCGTGATCATTCCGCAGACATAGAGGGCGGCGAGCGCCCCCTTGTCGAGAGGAATCAGGTGGCCTCCCAGGGCCGTCGTGGCGATGTACTGCACGACAAAAGGCGGAATGCCGTGAATCTGCTCGAGCGTCTTCAGACCATGGGCGAGCGAGTGCTTCTTCGCATGTTCGAGCGAGAAGTTGTAGGTGGACTCGAACACGCCCTGCAGCACGCGGCGGAGCGAGAGGGCGGCGTGGGCCGGATCGGGCAGGTCCTGGAGCATCTCCGCGAGTTCCGCGACGGTGGTCACGCGAATCTCGTTGAGATCGAACGACGCTTCGATCAGTCGGGCGAACGCCTTTTCGGCGACGTCGATCGGGGCGTTTTCGAGGCAGCAGGCGATCATCACCTGATCGAGGAGCGGCCGGCTTGTGTTGGGCGTGAAGGGCTTGTACTGGGCCTTGAGCGCCTTGGCGAGTTTGGGGATGAGCTGGCCGCGTGGCGGGAGCTTCTCCGGCACGATCTTCGGCGGAGCCGCAGCCGGCTTGGCCGCGACGGGCTTGGCGGCGGCCTGTTTGGACGCGGCCGGCTTGGCGGCAGCCGGCTTGGACGCGGCCGGCTTGGCGGAGGCCACCTTGTGGGCGGGCTTCTTCGCGGGCTTCTTCGTGATTCCGGCCGGCTTCTTCGCGCCGGACGATGGTCGCTTCGGTGCGGTCATGCGTCGTCCTGTGGTTGCTCCCCGGAATGATCTTCTGGCTGGTCGTGGTCGGTGGCCGTCGCCGCCGGCAACACCTCGCTGAGCATGCGGGCGATTTCGATCGACTTCTTGATGCCGCCGTCGAGTTCGAAGCGGAGTCGCGGCGTGTACCGCGTCTCGATCCGATCTGCAATCCGGGACTGCAGAAATCCGGCGGAGCGTCCCAGCCCCTGGAGGGCGAGTTTCTCCTTGGCTGGGCCGCCCATGATCGAGACGTGCACCGTGGCCGATCGCATGTCGGGAGCCATCTCCACCCCCGTGACCGTCACGTCGCGCACCCTCGGATCACGGACTTCTGTGAGGATGGCCATGCTGACCACCTCGCGAACCGCCTCGGCCGCCTTCAGGAGTCGTCGTGTGCTCACGAGAGCGTTCGCGCGAATTCCTCGACGCGGTAGCACTCGAGGATGTCGCCCTCCTTGATGTCGTTGAAGCCCGCCAGTTTGATGCCGCACTCGAGGCCGTCACGAACCTCCCGCGCGTCGTCCTTCTCGCGCCGCAGTGTCTCGATGCCGTAGTCGCCGATCACGCGGCTGTCGCGGATCACCCTGAGGCGGCCGTTGCGGGCGATGATGCCACCGATCACGCGGCAACCGGCGATCACGCCGAGGCGGCTGATGGAGAACGTCCGCTGCACGATCGCGCGGCCCAGATCGGTCTCCCGCTTCTCGGGAGCGAGCAGGCCCTCGAGGGCCTTCTTCAGGTCGTCGGTCACCTGGTAGATGATCTCGTAGCGTCGGACCTGCACACCCTTGTCTTCGGCCAGCGACCGGGCCCGCTCGTCGGGCACCACGTTGAAGCCGATGATCACGGCGTCGGAGGCGTCGGCAAGCTGGACGTCGGCCTCGGTGATGCCGCCGACCGTCGCCTGGAGCACCCGGACCTTGACCTCCGGGTGATCGAGCTTCTGCAGTTCCTTGAGGATCGCCTCGATGGAGCCGCGGACGTCGGCCCGCAGGATGAGGTTGAGCGTGGGTGCCTTCTCGGTGCCGAGGCGATCGGCCAGGTTCTCGAGCGTGACATGGACCGGGGCCCCGGCCAGGTTCGACTGACGGCGAATGTCGTTCCGCTTGACGGCCACTTCGCGGGCCATCGCGATCGACTCCACCTCCTGGAATCGATCGCCCGCCCCCGGGGCCACGTCGAGGCCGGTGACGAACACGGGCCGCGCCGGGCCGGCTTCCGTCACCTTGCGGCGGGTGAGTGTGTCGAACATCGACTTGACGTTGCCGCTCGCCTCGCCGCAGACCAGCGGGTCGCCGATGTTGAGCGTGCCCTTCTGCACCAGCAGGCAGGCGACGACGCCCCGTCCCTCGTGGATCGACGCGTCGAGGCAGACGCCGGCCGCGGTGCGGTCGGGGTTGGCCCGGAGATCGTGGAGTTCGGCGATCGTGAGCAGCGTGTCGAGCAGCCCATCGACACCTTCGCCGGTGAGGGCGCTGGTCTTCACGACCTCGGTTTCACCACCCCATTCGGTCGGCAGGAGTTCGGCCGCCGCGAGTTGCTGGTAGACCCGTTGCACGTCGGCGCCCGGGAGATCGATCTTGTTGATCACGGCGATGCCGCGCGTGACCTTCAGCAAGTCGAGGATCTGCAGGTGCTCGATCGTCTGCGGCATCACGCCGTCGTCCGCGGCCACGACGACCACGGCACAGTCGGTGACGTTCGCGCCGCGGGCCCGCATCTGCGTGAAGGCCTCGTGGCCCGGGGTGTCGACGAAGGTGATCGTCTTGTCGTTGCGATTGACCGTGTAGGCACGGATGTGCTGCGTGATGCCACCGCTCTCGCGGGCCGCCACGTCGATCCCGAGGATCTTGTCGAGCAGCGACGTCTTGCCATGATCGACGTGACCGAGAAACGTCACCACCGGCGCTCGTGGCAGCTTGGCGCTCGGATCCTCGTCGATGGCGTCAAAGCCGGCGAGGAGTTCCTTCTCGAGATCCTCCGCCGTCTTGATGTCGAGTTGCACGCCAAACTCGGCCGCGAGCAGTTCGACCGTGTCGCGGTCGAGGACCGTGGCCATGCTCGGCATGGTTTCCGTGCTGAAGGTCAGCAGTTTCTTGAGCACGTCGCTGGCCGACAGGCCGATCGCCTCCGAGAAGGCCCGCACGTTGCAAGGCACCTGGATCGAGGCGTTGGTCTTTCGCGGGGCGGCCGTCGAGACGCCGGAACCCTTCCGCGGCCTCGAGCCGCGCCTCCGCCGGCCGGCGTAGTCGTCGTCGCCCATTCCGCGACCATCGGTCCGTTTGCGGTTGAGCTGCCGCAGCGCGCGGCCGCCGGGGGTGTCGTCCGCTGGGCCTCCCGTCTTGGAGGGGGTGCGGCGCGGCCTCACCCCGGGCTGCATCGGCGGGGGCACCGCCACCGGCCCGCCACCCGCGGCACCGCGGAGCAGCCCGCCCGTGCGGGCCCGCTGCGCGTCGGCAGCCCGCTGCTGCTCATGCTTTCGCATGTGATCGGCGAGGGGCTTCGCACCGCCGGCCTTCGCGCTGCGAATGGCGTCGAGCGGGAGCTTGACGTCGGGTTTCTGCGCGGCGGGCTCCGAGGAGCCGGCGCGGGGGGTGATCGGCGCACGACCAGCCGCCGGCACCGGAGCAAGTTTGAAGGCGGGCCGCGGCACCGGTTTCGAGCCGTCACCGCCCGGTCGCACCATGGGTCGCGGCTTCACTTCGGTGGACGCCGGCTTGGGGGCGGGCTCCGCGGGCTTCGCCTTGCCGCTCACGCCCGCGGGGGCGATGTAATCTTCGCGCTTGAGCGATTCAGTGACGGCTGCCGGCTTCGCCACAGCCGCCGGAGTCGTCGTCGGTGCCGCGGGCTTGACCGGGGCCACCGGGGCGGGCCGCTCAGGCGGCCGCGACTTGTTGGCGATGAATTCCTTAAGCTTCCCGACTTCCTCGTCGGTCATGCTCGCCAACGCCGAGCCCTTGTCCTGGATGCCGGCGCGGGTGCACAGATCGACCAGCTCCTTGCTGTCGATCTTCAGTTCCTTCGCAAGCGTATAGATTCGGACAGCCACTCGGACCTCTCTCGCAACGCCTCTCGCCGAACTCCGTCATACAGTCGATTCCAGCCATCACGACTCAGGGGAGACGTGTGGTGCGGATTCCGGCGCGGCTTCCGCCACACCAGCCTCCTCGACCGCAGCCTCTCCTCCGGCAACGATCGATTCGGCGGCGTCAGCGTCGGCCGTGGCCTTCGCGATCCGATCCGTCTCTCGCTGCTTCCGTCGCTCGTCTGCCGCCGCAGCCTCGGCCATGCTGGCCCGCTGCTCCGCTTCTGCAACAATCGCGTCCACGGCTTCCGCGGTCAAGCCGCCCATTTCCATGAGGTCCTCGGGCTCGATCACCGAGAGGTCGTCGTAGGAGAGGAAACCCTCCCCGACCAGCCGCTCCGCCACCGATTCGTCGAGGCCTTCGATCGACGAGAAGCCCGCGATGGCCCGCTCGATCTGCTGGTCGAGTTCCTCGCGGGTCATGATCTCGATGTCCCAGCCGCAGAGCTTGCTCGCCAGGCGGACGTTTTGTCCGCGGCGTCCGATCGCCAGCGAAAGCTGATCCTCGCGGACGAGCACGATGCCACGGCCGAGCATCTGACAGAGAATCACCTCATCGACCTCGGCGGGCTGCAGTGCGTTGGGCACGAGCACCTGGAGGTCGTCGTTCCAGCGGACGATGTCGATTCGCTCGCCGCCGAGTTCCTCGACGATGTTCTTGATGCGGTTGCCACGCACGCCGACGCACGCGCCGACGCAGTCGATGCGGTTGTCGGAACTGATGACGGCCACCTTGCTGCGGTAGCCGGGCTCACGGGAGATCGCGCGGATCTCGATCACGCCGTCGGCGATCTCGGGAATCTCCTGCTCGAAGAGCCGCTGCACGAGCTGGGGACGAATCCGGGAGAGGATGATCTTCACCCGGCTGCCGACCTTCCGCACCTCGAAGATCGTGGCACGGATCCGCTCGTTCGGGTGATACGACTCGCCCGGAATCTGCTCGCTCCGCGGCAGGATCGCTTCCTGGCCTCCCAGGGTGACCGTCGCCGTGGCGCCCTCGAACCGGGCAACGACCCCCGAGACCATCTGGCCGACCTGCTCCTCGAACTCGTCGTGGATCGCATCCCGCTCCGCCTCGCGGATCTTCTGGATGATGACCTGCTTGGCGGTCTGTGCGCCGATGCGACCGGAGAGTTCGGCGGTGTCGAGCGGTTGGCCATCATGCGTGCCGCTGACCGTGCCGTCGGCGCGGTCGATCGCGACCGTGACCTGGGAGGTCTCGCCGTACTGCCGCGTGAGGGCCGTGACCAGGGCCGCTTCGATGGCCTGGAACACGATCTCCTTGTCGATGTTTTTGTCGCGGTGGATCGCGTCGACGATGCGGAGGATTTCTTCGGGCTTCATGTGGTTCTCGGATGCCGACCGTGGGATGGAGCAGCCGGAACGGCCGACGCCATATCACGACATGGGCGCCGAAACATCCGCACAGGATCCCCTCAGAAAGGGGTCCCTGCCACGGATGTTTGGAAAGCGAATCCGCGAACCAGCAGCCATCCTCACAAAGGAAAGCAACCCGTGGAAGGTAAGCCGTCCGGGAGAGGCTGTCAAGAAGCGGCCGCCGTCCGCTTGCCCCCGGATCAGGCCGACGCCTCCCATGCACGAACGACGAGCGAGCCCGCCTGCCCCTGGGGGGTGACCGAGGTGGAGACGAACACGTCCCCCGCGGGGTCGCCCCGGCGGGCCGGCCGGATGCCGCACGCCTCATCGGCGGTTTCGTGGTTGAGCAGCGGGAAGAGTTCGCCGTGTTGCAGGGCGAGAATGCTGCCCACGCACTCGACGAGGCCGCTCCCCCCGCCGAGATTGCCAAAGTGGCTCTTCGCGGCGACGGTGGGAATCCGGCCGGCGGCATCGCCAAGCACATCGTGCATCGCCCCGGCCTCGTCGCGGTCGCCGGCGACGGTGCTCGATCCATGGGCATGCACGTGTCCGATCCCGTCGGTCGCCACCGCGGCCATCTCGAGCGCCCGCCGCAAGGCGTGCGCGATGGCCTGCCGACATCGGCCGACCCCCGACAAGCTGGTCGAGCACCGCGCTGCGTGGCCGATGATCTCGCCGTGGATCCGGGCTCCGCGGGCCCGGGCGTGCGAGAGTTCCTCGAGGATCAGCACGGCCGAGCCTTCGCCGAGCACCATGCCCCGGCGGTGCTTGTCGAACGGGCGGCTCCAGGTCGTCGGGTCGTCGTTCCCGGTGGCCACCTGCTCGCTCTGCAACGCATGAACGGTCTTCATGGGGTGCACCCGTGTGCCGGTCGATCCGGCGACCATGATGTCGGCCGCTCCGCGTTGAATCGTGACCACGGCCTCTCCGACGGCGAGGTGGCCGCTCGCCTCGCGGAGCGTGAGCGAGTTGCTGGGACCGCGGAGGTCGTTGTAGATCGCGATGTGGCTGGCCGGCATGTTCGGCAGGTACTTGAGCAGCCACAGCGGCGTGAGCTGCGGCATGCCCTCGACCGCCCACAGCTGGAAGTCGAAGAGCCCATCGGGTCCGCGGCACTTGGCGACGCTCGCCGTGAAGTCCTCGGGCAGCGTGAGCATGTAGTCGGAGCCGAACACGCAGCCGAAGCGTTCGGGAGGGTGGTGCGACGCGGCATCGCCGCAGTCGTGGAGAGCCCGCTGGGCGGCGGCCACGGCCATCTGGCTCTCGCGGCACATCACCTTGCAGCCTTTGCGGATCGCCTTCTTCCGCTCGCCGTCGAGCGGGCCGAAGTTGTCGATTTCGCCCGTGAATCCCCGGGCCTCGGCGGCGTGGTGCAGCGGGATCCCGGCGGATGGAAACGCATCGAGCGGTCCGACGCCGCTCGTTCCCGTCACGAGACCCTGCCAGAGGTCATCGAGCGAAAGCCCCAGCGGGCTGACGACGCCCATTCCCGTGATCACCACCCGACGTCCGGTTGATCCGCTCATGCACGCTTCCTGTTCGTTGCTGTCCGGCCACGGTCTGTCCGTGGCGAGGCCATGGCCACGGCGTCGTGGGTCATGGTCCGCCGCCGAGCCTGGGTTCGACGACGATCACCACGTCGCACCGCTTCACATCCGACAGCAGTGCCGCCGGGGTCACATTTTGCGCAGGCACCGGCCAGGGCACCAACCCGATTCCGATGAGCAGCGTCTGGTTGGAGGGCCAGCGGAACCGCTCCCCCACCCGGACGGCCGCGACCTGGGGCACCTCCACCTGCACCCGCTGCTGGCTGACGGGGGAGGCGAGCGAGACCGCCGCCATCCGCTCGATCTGGTCGATCCGGCAGCGGACGACGGCTTCGACGGCGGTCTGGTCGCGGGAGATCAGCGGGTGGATGTCGATCGCCAGCCCTTCGTCGCAGGCCGAAGACTGCGTCTGCCAGCCCGGCCAGACGTCGGGCCTCGGGGCGACATCCTGAACGTAGGCCTGCTTGCGGCCGCCGGAGAGCGTCGCCGGGAGTCCGTTGGCGGCCAGCACGGGGCCCGTCGGCAGTTCGTGGCAATCGGCCCGCGATCGCAGCCGGGCCAGCACGGTGGCGGCTGTTTCGCGCTGCGCGATCCATGCCTGCACGCCGGGCGTCGCCACGGGGATCGCCGTCAGGGAGGGGCGGGCCTCGGTCCGCCACGCCGGACTGTCGAGGCCCAGAACGCGGACCGTGAAGCGATGCGGCGTGTCGGCCTCAGCGACGAACCTGGCCACGATCTCCTCGACCTTCGCCTGCATGTCGGGCGTGTGGAAGCACGAGACTTGCCCGGCGTCGGCCGAGAGCGACGCGGGCGCGGCCCCGTGCCACGCCGGATAGCCGGTTTCCTGGAGGATCCAGTCGACGATGTGCCGCTGGCTTCCCTCGCCGGATTGCTGCACGAAGGGCCCAATGTCGTAGGTCTTCCAGACCTGTCCGCCGCCGGCGGGAATCTCCGCCGCCGCGCACGCCGAGGCGACGAATGCGACACAGGCCACCGCAAACTGGAAGATCGATGACCGGAGCATGGCCGGGAGCCTCGCGGGAGGGCGGGGACTGTAGGGAGGGTGCGTCGAGCGCACAAGCCGAAACGAACCGCGGGGAGGGGACCGAGCGGGGGAATCCCCGGGATCGCGCCGGCATTCCCGGCTGGGCGGGGCCAGCGAGCCGACCGGCACCTCTTCCGGACGAGCCGCGTTGCGTCAGATGCGGGCGAGCACCAGGGAGGCGTTGTGGCCGCCGAAGCCGAAGGAGTTGCTCATGGCGACATCGATCTTCGCCTGCCGGGCGGTCTTTGGCGTGTAGTCGAGGTCGCAGTCGGGGTCGGGGTTGTCGAGGTTGATCGTCGGGGTGATCACGCCCCGGGAGACGGTCAGGCTGCAGACCACGAGTTCGATGCCTCCGCTGGCACCCAGCGTGTGGCCGAGTTGGCTCTTGGTGCTCGAGACCGCCAGCCGTCGGGCATGGTCGCCGAACACCCGCTTCACGGCCCGGGTCTCGGCCTTGTCGCCGAGGGGCGTGCTCGTGCCGTGGGCGTTGATGTACTGCATCGATTCGGGGTTCACGCCGGCGTCGGCGAGGGCCATCGCCATCGCCTGGCCCGCACCCCGTCCCTCATCGTCGGGCTGGGTGATGTGGCCCGCATCGCCGCTGGCACCGTAGCCCCTGAGTTCGGCGTAGATCCTGGCACCGCGTTTCTTGGCGTGCTCGAGTTCCTCGATCACCACGACCCCCGCGCCCTCCGCCAGCACGAAGCCATCACGGTCGGCGTCGAACGGCCGGCTCGCCTGCTGCGGGGCTTCGCCGCGGAACGACAGGGCCCGCATGTTCTGGAAACCGGCCAGGCCGATGGGTGTGAGGGCCGCTTCGCTGCCGCCCGTCACCATCACGTCGGCGTCGCCGTATTGGATCGCCCGCAGGGCGCTGCCGATCGAATTGGCGGCGCTGGCGCACGCCGTGGCGACGGCGAAGTTGGGGCCCTTGATGCCGTAGAGGCTCGAGACATGGCCGCTTGCGGAGTTGACCATCAGCTTCGGGATCGTGAACGGCGACACCTTGTCGATGCCCTTGTGGAGCAGCCGCTCCTCCTGCACCTCGAACTCCCAGAGCCCGCCGATGCCGGAGCCGATCACGACGCCGCAGCGATAGGGATCCTCCTGCGAGAAATCGATCCCCGAATCGGTGACGGCGTCTTTGGCCGAAGCCAGGGCGAACTGCGTGAAGCGGTCGAGCCGCTTGAGTTCCTTGGGACTGGCGATGCCCTCGTTCTCGGGCTCCCAGTGCACCTGGCCGCCGAACTGAACGCGGTAGCCAGACACGTCGAACAGCGAGATCGGACCCACGCCGCTGTCGCCGCGCACGATCCGGTCCCAGAACAACTCCACGCTCCGGCCCAGGGAAGTCACGACTCCCAAACCGGTCACCACGGCCCGTCGCTTCATCGATCGCTCCGCCATCCCTGCTGCGCGAATCCCAGGATCAAGACTGGTGCTTTTCGATGAACTCGACGGCCTGACCCACGGTCTGGATCTTCTCGGCGGCGTCGTCCGGAATGTTCGTCTCGAACTCTTCCTCGAGTTCCATCACCAGTTCGACGGTGTCGAGCGAGTCGGCTCCCAGGTCGTTGATGAACGACGTCTCGGGGGTGATCTGCTCTTTGCTGACTCCGAGTTGGGAAGCCACGATGTCGATCACCCGCTCTTGGACTGATGCCACCTTGCGATTCCTCCTGAAAACCGATCCTGCCAAACGCCGAACCCGGCCGGCCGGCCGCAGCCCTTCAGGGCCGCGTACCTTGCCCGCCTTCACGGCGAAGATATACCCGTTCCCGCCCGGGCATGTCCAGTCCGGGAAAAATGCGTGACGGGGCCATGGTGCGGCCGGCTCATCCGATCAGGCCGCCGTCCACCACGAGCGTTTGGGCGGTGATGTAGCCCGACGACGGGGCGGCCAGAAAGAGGACCGCCTCGGCGATCTCCCAGGCCTCGCCGAGCCGCTTCGCCGGCACCCGCTTCTTCACCTCGTCGAGCAGCGCCGGGCCCAGGGCCGCGGTCATGTCGCTGGCGCTGAACCCGGGCGCCACGGCGTTGACCGTGATCTTGCGGCCGGCGAGTTCCTTGGCCACCGTCCGCGTCAGGCCGACCAGACCGGCCTTCGAGGCCGAGTAGTTGGCCTGCCCGGGATTGCCGATCAGGCCCGAGACGCTGGCCACGTTCACGATCCGGCCGTAGCGCTGCTGCATCATCGGCCGGCTGGCGGCCCGCATGAACAGGAACGGCGCGCGGAGGTTCGTGGTCAGCACCTGGTCCCATTCCTCGTCGCTCATCCGCGGCAGGAGCGTGTCGCGGGTGACCCCGGCATTGTT
>SXWC01000071.1 GCA_005789975.1 Planctomycetaceae bacterium | reverse complement strand
CGATGCCAAACGCGACTGGGGCTTCGCCGGCGACTATGTCGAGGCGATGTGGCTGATGCTCCAGCAGAACGAGCCCGACGACTACGTGATTTCGACCGATGAAACCCACTCGGTCCTCGAGTTCTGTGAAAAAGTCTTCGGCCGACTCGGCCTCGACCACCGCGAGTTCGTCGAGATCGATCCGCGGTATTTCCGGCCGGCGGAGGTGGAGCTCCTGCTGGGTGATTCACGGAAGGCCCGGCGCAAGCTCGGCTGGCAGCCGCGGGTCTCTTTCGACGGCCTCGTCGCCCTGATGGTCGATGCCGATGTGGCGCTGGCCCGCAAGGAGCAGGTGCTGCTGGCGGCCGGCCATGAGACGGGCCTGCCCTACCATTAGGCCCTCCCCGGGTTCATCCATGCTTGATCTCTCCACTCAGCGGATCGTGGTCACCGGCGGCGCGGGCTTTCTCGGCCGCGCGGTCACGCGGTTGCTCCGCGCTCGTGGTGTGCCGGCGGATCGGATCGTGGTGCCGCGGCGACGCGATTTCGACCTGACCACCGAAACCGACGTGGCCCGTCTCTACGAAACGGCCCGGCCCGACGTGGTCATTCACCTCGCCGCCGAGGTCGGCGGGATCGGTGCCAACATGGCCCACCCCGGCCGCTTCTTCTACGCGAACATGGCGATGGGGCTGCACTTGGTCGAGCACGCCCGCCGCCACGGGCTGCGGAAGTTCGTGCACACCGGCACCGTCTGCGCCTACCCGAAACACTGCCCGGTCCCGTTCCGCGAAGAGAACATCTGGGACGGCTATCCCGAGGAGACCAACGCCCCCTACGGCGTGGCCAAGAAGGCGATCTTCGTGATGCTCGACGGCTACCGTCGGGAGTACGGCCTGGAGAGCGCCGTGACGGTGCCGGTGAATCTTTACGGCCCCGGCGACAACTTCGACCCCTCGTCGAGCCACGTCATCCCGGCCCTGATCCGCAAGTGCGAGGAGGCGCGTCGCAGCAACGCTCCTGAGGTGGTCTGCTGGGGCACCGGTGCGGCGACGCGGGAGTTTCTCTATGTCGACGACGCTGCCGAAGGCATCGTGCGGGCGGCGGAGGTGATGGACGAGCCGGTGCCGATCAACCTCGGGGGAGGCGTCGAGATCGCGATCCGTGATCTGGTGACGACGATCGCCGCGGCCTGCGGATACGAAGGCCGGATCAGGTGGGACACGACGAAGCCCGACGGGCAGCCCCGCCGCGGCCTCGACATTTCGCGGGCGCGGCAGCTCCTGGGCTGGTCGCCGCGCCAGGACTTCACCGCCGGCCTCGCGGCCACCGTCGCCTGGTGGCGCTCGCAGGAGAACGGGGAGCGCTGATCAGGCCCCGACCCCTGGTGTCGAGCCGGCGGCCGCTCCCGATCAGAAAGCCCACAACACCGGCCCGGGCCCTGCGGATGGACGGCCGGCCACGCCGATCGGTCGCCGAGGCGCGGCCTGCTCCGCATGATCTCGATATCGCCGTGCATCAGCCCTCGAGCGGGTCGAGGACGCCGTGCCCCAGGACGAACTTGCGGGTGCCCGCGGGGCCGTCGAAGATCACCGTGCCCACCGCCCGCGGGCCGGTGCCGCTGATGGTCGTGAGCAGTCCCTCGCCGTAGTCGGCATGCCGAACCCGCTGCCCTCGTTCGTACCGATGCCTCGGTCGGGATCCGCCGTCCATGCGTTGGGCGAGGTCGGTGGCCCGCTCAATCAGGGCATCGAGGCCGCGACGCCGCGACGGCGGCTCCGGCCGGGCCGCGGATTCATCCTGTGAGTCGTCGAGGTCGATGGTGAGACCGTCGCCCCGGGAGCTCTGCGGTGCGGCGGCGTTCCGGTCGGTGGGCGGCTCCTGCGAGAGGTCGTCGAAATCCTCCCCCCAGCGCCGGGCCGAGTCGCCGAAGGGATCGAAGGCTCCGTGGTCTCGCGGTGCTTCCGCACCCACGACCTCCGTCTCCGAACCCTGCATCTCGGCGAGAAACAAGCTCGGGGCGGAGATGCGGCGCGTACCGCGGTAGTCCCGCATCCGCGCGCAGCTGGCATGGACTTCCTCCCGTCCGCGGGTGATTCCGACGAACACGAGACGACGCTCCTCCTCGAGTTGTTCGGGGTTCCCGATGCTCCGCTCGTGGGGCAGGATCCCGTCCTCCATGGTGACGAGATAGACGACGGGAAACTCGAGCCCCTTGGCGGCGTGGAACGTCATCAGCGAGACGCGATCCGCGGAGGAATCCCAGACATCGGTGTCGGCGACGAGCGCCGTCGTCTCGAGGAATCCCCCCAGAGCGTCGGCAGGCTCGGCGCCGACGGGGGGAGCGGCGGCGAAGGTCTCGTCGAACTGCCGTGCGGCGGTGACCAGTTCCTCCACGTTCGCCAGACGATCCTGCCCTTCCTCGTCGTCGTCCTGATCCTCGGCGAGCATCGTTCGATACCCCGTGCGGTCGAGAACGGCCTCCAGCAGGGATGCCACCGCCGGCTCCCGGCCCGCCGTGGCCGCGAGTTCCGCATGCAGCCGGGCGAAGGCCGCCAGCGCCGTGGCCGCCCGCTTGGGCATTCCGGGAATGGACCCGGCCTGCACCGCGGCCTCCAGCCGCGTGGCGGCGTGATCGTCGGCCCAGGCCGCCAGCCTGTCGAGCGACTGCCGGCCGATGCCCCGCGGTGGCACGTTGACCACCCGGAGCATCGCCTCGTCGTCACGGGGGTTTCGCAGCAGACGCAGCCATGCGACCACGTCGCGGATCTCGCGCCGCTTGAAAAACTCGAGGCCGCGGACGAGCTGGTAGGCGATGCCGCGGGTGCGCAGCGCCAGTTCGAAAGACCGTGACAGGGCGTTGGCCCGGAACAGGATCGCGAAGTCGCGGTAGGCACGCCGTCCTGCCGCCGCGGCCTGCTGCACCTCCGCGGCGATCCGCTCGGCCTCCTCGATCCCCGAGCCGTCGAGAACGATCCGCACGGGCGCGCCGGGAGCCGCCGTCGTGACCAGCCGTTTCGGCTTGCGCCGCGCATTGTGGGCGATGAGACGGTCAGCCGTGCCGAGAATGTTGGAGGTGCTGCGGTAGTTGTCCTCTAGCGTCACGACGGTCGCGGCCGGGTAGTCCCGCTCGAATTCGAGAATGTTTCGGATGCTCGCGCCCCGCCAGCCGTAGATCGCCTGATCGGGATCGCCGGTGACGGCGAGATTCGGGTGGTCAATCGACAGTCCACGAAGGATGCAGTACTGGACGGCGTTGGTGTCCTGGTATTCATCGACGAGGATGAACTTGTGGCGGGCGTCGAGCTCGCGGCGAAGTTCCGGATCGTTCGCCAGAAGCGTGGCGACGTGCACGAGCAGGTCGTCGAAATCGACCGAGTTGGCCCGGAGAAGCAGCTGCTGGTAGGTCGGCCAGACTCGCAGCGCGACGTCATCGACCGGTCTGCCCCAGCGCGGCTCAAACGTCGTGGGCGTGAGCAGGTCGTTTTTTGCCCGCGAGATCACCCCCGCGATCCGATCGACGGGGGTGTGCGTCGCGGTGAGCCCGAGCGATTTCATCGCCCGCTTGAGCACCGCCGCGGCGTCGTCTGAATCCAGGATCGAGTAATCGCTCGTCAGCCCCACCTGGCGGGCGTAACGGCGCAGAAGCCGGGCCCCGAAGCGGTGGAACGTGCCCATCTCCACGGGCTGCGGCCCCACCAACTCCGTGACCCGCCGGCGCATCTCGTCGGCCGCCTTGTTGGTGAAGGTGAGGGCGACGATCCGTTCGGGAGGGATCCCGGCGGAGATCAGGTTGGCGATCCGCTGGGTCACGACCCGGGTTTTGCCGCTTCCGGGGCCCGCCAGCACCAGGAGCGGGCCCTCGATGTGGGACGCGGCCCGAAGCTGGGAAGCGTTCAGGGATGCGGCATGGGGGGAGGGCACGGTTCGGGGTTCCAGGAACGTAAATCAGGCAGACTGAGGAGAAGGCGCCGACCTTTTCGCCGCGCAGGCGTAGCCGATTTTCGACCGCTTCGATTATATTCCTGTTCGGCTTCGTCCGGGTGCTCGTTGTCGCCCGCGGCCACACATGATCTCGCTTTGCACGGGAGGGACCCCATGCCGAGAGTTCCATACAAGAACCTCACGCAGTCCGACGAGATGGCCGAAAAGCTCGAGATGAGCACGGCTGAGATCGGGCTTTCGGTGCGCACGACCAACTGCCTGGAGGAGCGGGGCATCTTCACGGTGCACGACCTGCTCAACTGCACCCGGTCCGACCTGCTCTCGATCTCGAACTTCGGCGAAAAGACGCTGGAAGAGGTCTACAAGTCGCTGGAAAAGATCGGTTTTTTCCGGTCGCCAACGAGCGGCGGTGAATCAGCCGAACGGCAGCCCGAGCCGCTGGGCCAGGCCTTCTAGCCGGTTGTGAGAGGTGGCCGGCCGAAAGGTGCGTCCGGCCTCGGGGACATGACCCGGGGCCATCGGCGGCGAGGAGTTCGATCGTGAGGCTGCCGCGATTCTTCGGCAAGAAACGAGGCCACCGGAGAACCGGCTCGCCGGCTTGGGCGTCGCTCGGCGACGGTGCCTTCCATGCGGTACTTCTGGCCGCCGGACTCGTCTTCGGCGGCTTGCTGCTCTCCGGCGTGACGGTGCCGGAATGGCGGATGAATCACCGCTTCGTGCCGGCGACCTGCACGATCGTCGGCAAGGGGTTGGTGCGCCGCACTTCCCTGGAGCCTGCGGGAACGGCGTCATCGACGTGGCAGCCCTGTCTTCGGGTCCGCTATGCGGCCGCTGGCCGACAACTCGAATCGTGGAGTCGGCCATCGCAGACCACCCTCACCAACGATCGCGACAAGGCCCTGGGCAGACTGACGGCATGGCGGGTCGGTGACACGATTCCGGGCTGGTACGACCCGGCGGACCCCGGCACGGTGGTGATCGAGCGGGGCTACAACTGGTGGATGTGGCTGCTCGCGCTGCTGCTGCCCGGAGCACTCGTGGCGTTTGGAGGCTCCGGGCTCGCCCGCACGATCCGGCGCTGGGGCAGGTCGGAGGAACGGTGCGCGGTGCCCTCGCGGCTGGCGGAGATCCTCGATCCGCTCGCCGCCGCTCCGCGTCAGGCCCCGGATCATCCGGGCGTGCCATCCTGCGACGACATGGTGAACTCTCCCGGTACGTTTCTCGCCTATCGGCTCCCGATCGAAAGCCCCGAGAGCTGGGCGCTGCTGGGATTCGGGCTGTTCGCCCTGCTCTGGAACGGCGTGCTGGCGGTGCTGGCCGTCGGCGCCGGGCTCGACCTGCTTGGGGGCAGGACCGACTGGCTGTTGCTGACGCTGCTCGTGCCGTTCGCGATCGTCGGCATCGCCGGGATCGTGGTGTTCGTCCGCGGTCTCCTGCTGGCCACCGCGGTCGGCCCCACGCAGATCGAAATCTCGGCACAGCCGCTGAGGCCCGGGGGCACCTACGAGGTGCTGCTGGCGCAGGGGGGCTCGGGGACGCTCACCTCCCTGGAGATGACGCTCGAACTCGAGGAGCAGGCGACGTTTCGTCAGGGCACCGACACCCGCACGGAGCGGCTCACGGTCTGGCGGCAGCCGATTCATGCCTGGCACGACCTGACGCTGACGCCCGGCGCCCGCTTCGAGGGACGGGCGCGGGTGACGATCCCCGAGGCGGCCATGCACTCCTTTGCATCCGAACACAACGCGGCGCGGTGGAGCATCGCCGTCCGCGGCACTTCAGTCCGCTGGCCGCCGTTCGCCCGAACCTTTCCGCTCGTGGTTTTTCCGGCCGATGCCTCCGGCCAGGCCGCACTGCCGGCGCGGTCCCGGGGGGCCGCCTCATGACCACCTCGGCCGATATGTCCCGCCCGTCGCCCCGGGTGTTCGTCCAGTTCTGCCATCCGGACCGTCGCTATGCTCCCTCGGACGAGATCGACATCCGTTACGAGGCCGACGGTCTTGGAGACGACCTGCCCCGTGCGGTCGAGCACTCGGTGCTCTGGTACACGGAGGGCAAGGGGGAAGAGGATCTGGGCGTGCTCTTCTTCGAGCGCGTCGTCGACCGGGCGAGGCTGCCGCCGGAGGCGGCGACGGAGGGCTTCCGTGCACGACTTCCGCCGAGCCCGCTCTCCTACGAGGGAGTGATCGTCAAGGTCCGGTGGTGCGTGCGAATACGGTTCTTCTTCGCGGGGGGCCGCGATTACGTCTCCGAGCATGAGTTCACGGTGGGGCAGGTGCCGCCGGCCCGCATGCCCCGCGTGGAGGCCTCATGACCGTCAGCGGACCAACCGCGACACCCCGCCTGCCGTCGAACCCCTTCTCGACGAGGTTCACCCGGCCCGGTTCGATCGCACCACTCGATGCGTCTGGACAGCCCGTCGATCTGGTCCCCCTGACCGACCGGCTGCCGGGGCCGGGGGGATGCGTCGCGATCACCGGCCCACACGGGCACGGCAAGACGTCGTTGCTCGTGGCGATCCTGGCAGAAGCGGGTGTCCGGGGCCGGCGGACCATGCTCGTGCGTGTCGGGGCCTCGTCCGATGCGTGGCGGGTGCTGACCGTGCTGGCCCGGACCGCACCAGCCACCGTCGTCGGCATCGACGGCTGGGACCGGATCGCGTCTGCGTGCCTGCCGGTTCTGCGACTCGTGGCCTGGTGCCGGGGAGCGTCGCTGCTCGTCACGACCCATCGGCTCGACGGGCTGCCGATCCTGGCCCGCTGCGAAACCACCCTCGGCCTTCTGACCGCGATCGTTGCCCGGCTCCCCCATCACGGCGGTCTCATCGACGCCACGGACCTCGAAGACGCTTTTCGCCGGCATGGGGGCAACGTGCGGGAAGCGCTCTACGACCTCTACGACCGCTTCGAGCAGCGAATCCGCTGACCACCGCGAAAGCGGCCGCCGGAACACGCGGAGACCGGTCCTGGGCGGGAAGAAACCCGTGCGCGGGTCCCGGATGTGCCGGTGGTGCCTGCCGTGAGGGTCGTGCGGGGAGACCACTGGAAATTCATGAATCGGGGGCGGCTTTTTTTCCGCAGTCTCGGCGACGCGCAACCTAGTCTTGGGTGTCGCCTGGAAAAAACCGTGGATTTTCCCGGTGGAGGCGGCAAGCGGAGGAATGTGCGATGACGATGCGTCGTATGTCGGGGATCGTGCTGACGGCCGTGGGCCTCCATCTCGGGGCCGGCGGTCAGGCTCACGCCCAGTGCTGCCTCAACGACCTGTTCGCGGGTTGCGGCGCCTGCTTCCGGAAGGCTCCGGTCTATGCCGTCGCACCGGTCGCGCCGGTCGCGGCTCCGATCATGGCTCCGATCGCCGCTCCCCCTCCGCCGGTGATGGTCCCGGTGCAGCAGACGAGTTATGTGCCGGAGACGACCTACCGCACGCAGTATCAAAACGTACCCGTCACCACCTACAAGCCGTCGTGCGAGATCGATCCGTGCACCGGCTGCCCGCGGGAGTGCATGCAGCCGGTCACGCAATACGTGCAGCAGGCGGTCAACGTGCCGGTCACGCAGTATCGCGCCGTGACGACCACGAAATATGTGCAGATGCAGCCCGGGGCCGGCGGCTACCCCGCCGCGCAGCCCGCCTTCGCGGCCCCCGGCGCCGTACCGGCGATGGCGCCTCCCCCCGCGGCCAGTCCCTTCGCAGCACCCGTCCAAACCACACCCCAGGCCTGGGGCGCCGCCGGCGCCGACATTCCGCAGCAACTGGTGCCGGGCGGCAGCCCGCCGGCCCTGCCCCCGGCAGGAATGCCGCAGCAGACCTACCAGCAGCCGATCAGCCCGCAGAGTGGGACGTCGTATCTCCCTGCCGCGCCGTCGGCGACGGTGCAGCCCCAGCCCACTCAGCCCCCGGCGTTCGCACCGGCACCCTCCGCGACTCCGGCACCCGCTGTGGCGCCGGCTCCGTCGCTGAAACCGATCCCCGAGATGCCCCGCAGTGGATCGACTCCCGCTCCTGCACCCGCAGCCGGCGGCCAGACGGCCGCTCCGGCCCTCGCTCCGCTCGGCACCACTCCGCTCGGCACCAATGGTTTCTCGCCGCCCAGCGGCACCAATGGTCTCTCGCAGCCCAGCGGCACGAACGGCTCGCAGACACCGGCGCCGTCCCGGCAGGGGATGCCCGTGCTCCCCGGGGAGGGACCGAAGGCCTCCTCGAACGCCTTTCCGCGGCTGCTCGAGCCCACCAGCCACACCACCTCTTGGCAGGCTTCACCCATCGGCTTTCCGACAGCTCGACGATCCGGCTATCCGACCGCGGCACTGCCGTCGCGGCTGCAGCAGTAGGAACGGTTCCTCGACTCCGGCGTCTGCTTGCCAGCCCGGATGATTCCTCCGACACTTTCCTGCCCGGGCCGGCCGTGCCGTCCCGATCCGGAGTGCCGAGGATCACGTGACCAACGCCGAAATCGCCGCCACCTTCGACCACGTGGCGGACCTCCTGGAATACCAGGGAAGCAACGTGTTTCGCGTGCGGGCCTACCGCAACGCGGCCCGGCTGATCGGCTCGATGGTGGAATCACTCGCTTCGGTGCGGCAGGATCCCGATCGCGGCCTCACCGATCTCGAGGGGATCGGTACCGATCTCGCGACGAAAATCGGCACGCTGCTCGACACCGGCTGCCTGCCGCTCCTGACCGAGCTGGAGAAAGAGGTGCCCGCGGTCGTCTTCGAGCTGATGCGGGTGCCCGGACTCGGTCCCAAGAAGGTCAAACTGCTCGTCGGGGAACTGGGGATCGACTCGCTCGACGCGCTCGAGCGAGCATGCCGCGATGGACGCGTGAAGGACGTCAAGGGCTTCGGTGCCAAGACGCAGGCGGCGATCCTCGACAACATCGCCTTCGCGAAGAATCCCGAGCACAGTCGGCTCCTCTGGAACGAGGCCGATGAAATCGCGACGAATCTCATCGCCTGGATGCGTCGTTGCCCGGACGCCAAGGAGGTCGAGGCGGCGGGGAGTTGGCGCCGCGGCCGGGAGACGGTGGGGGATCTCGATCTCGTCGTCGTCAGCGACGCCCCGGCCGCCGTGATGGACCATCTCGAACGCTGGCCCGAGGGCGGCACCGTCCTCCTGCGGGGCGATACGAAGACCAGCATCCGCGGCCCGCGGAACGTGCAGATCGACCTGCGGGTGGTCGAAGCCGCTTCCTTCGGGGCCGCTCTCCAATACTTCACCGGCTCCAAGGAGCACAATGTCCGCCTGCGGTCACGGGCCCGGGATCGCGGGCTGACGATCAACGAATACGGCGTGTACGAACTCGCGGCCGGCGCGTCGGGCGATGCCCCGCCGACGAAGGGTCGCCTCGTGGCCGGACGAACCGAGTCTGAAGTCTACGAGGCTGTCGGACTCCCCTGGATTCCACCGGAACTTCGCGAAGGCGGGGACGAGATCGACCGCGCGGAGCGAAACGCCCTTCCCGTGCTCGTGGAGCTCGCCGACATCCGTGGCGACCTCCACATGCACACGAATGCCACCGACGGCGAAGACACGCTCGGTGAGATGGTCAGGGCGGCCGTCGCCCGCGGACTCTCCTACATCGCGATCACCGACCATGGCCAGCGGGTGACGATGGCCCACGGACTCGACCGCAAGCGTCTTCTGAAGCAGTGGGACGAGATCGACCGGCTCAACGAGTCACTCGCCGCGGATGGTCCGCCCCCGATCGTGGTGCTCAAGGGAATCGAGGTCGATATGCTCGAGAAGGGGGGCCTCGACCTTCCCGACGACGTGCTCGCCCGGGCCGACTGGGTGGTGGCGAGCCTGCACTACGGCCAGAACCAGCCCCGCGATCGGATCACGGCCCGGATCGTCGAGGCGATCGACAATCCGCACGTCAGGGTGATCGGCCACCCGACGGGCCGACTCATCAATCGCCGTCCCCCCTATGACGTGGATATCGAGGCGGTGATCGAGGCTGCGGCCCGCACCGGTACGTTCCTCGAAATCAACGCCAACCCCTGGCGACTCGACCTCGACGACAAGCACGCCGCCGCCGCCAAGAAGGCCGGCGTGAAGCTCGTGATCTCGACAGACGCCCATTCCACCCGCGGTCTCGACGTGATGCGGTGCGGCATCATCCAGGCCCGCCGCGCCGGCCTCGAGAAGCACGACGTCGCCAACACCCGCCCCCTCGCCGACCTCGAGGCATTGATGGCGCGGAGGGGATGACGGCCCGCGGGCGACACTCCGTCGGCGGAGGTGGCCGCCTGCAGCACGGTCCTGGCGCCGCGCATGCCATCCCGGGCGAGCCGCTGTCAATGGGCCGCGCCGGGTGATTTCACGCAGCGGAACCCCGTGTGGTTGGTGCCGCTCGACACCTCACCCTTGCCGCGGGTGCCCACGATGTACCGGGCGCAGTAGTCTTCGCTGCAGAGGTACGAGCCGCCCCGTTGCACCCGCTTGGGCTGGCCGGGCTCCGCCGGGTCGAAACTGTCGCCGGGGCCCTGCGGATCGACCGTCACAGCCGCCCGCTTCACGTCGGTGGCGTAGGCGTCGGGGCGATACCAGTCGCTGCACCACTCCCAGACGTTTCCCGACATGTCGTGCAGCCCGAAGGCGTTGGCCTCGAAACGGCCGACCGGAGCGACACCTGCGAAGCCGTCCTCGGCGGTGTTCTCCTGCGGGAAGCGGCCCTGCCAGGTGTTGGCCATCCAGCGTCCTGCCGGTTTGAAGTCGTCTCCCCAGGGATACCTCGCGCCGGCGAGACCGCCGCGGGCGGCGTGCTCCCATTCGGCCTCGGTGGGCAGGCGCTTGCCGGCCCAGGCGGCGTAGGCCACGGCATCTTCATGGGCGACGTGGACGACCGGATCGTCGCCGTGGCCCTCGAGATCGCTGCCTGGCCCCGCAGGATGCCGCCAGCAGGCGCCGGGCACGTAGGCCCACCACCGCAGGTGGGCGAAGCCCGTCCGATCACGAAGCGGCACGGATTCCGCCGGGGGCGTGAAAACGATCGACCCCGCCACGAGATTTTCAGGGGGTGCGTCGGGAAAATCCTCGGCACGTGGCGGCCGCTCCGCGACGGTGACGTAGTTCGTGGCGGCGACGAACTCGGCAAACTGCCTGTTGGTCACCTCGTGCACGTCGCACCAAAAACCGCCCACGCGAACACGGTGAATCGGCCGGGCGTCCGCCATCGCATCGTGACCACCGAACAGGACGCCACGGGGGTCGGCGCAGCCCATCGAGAACTCGCCGCCGGAAATCCACACCATTCCCGCCGGTGCCTCGCCCGGTGAAGGATCGGGTGCGGGAGTCGTCGGGGCAAATGCCGGCACTCCGGCCGGCTGCCGGACCGGGCGGCCGATGGCCCACACCGCGACGGCGAACGCCGCCGGCACGAGCCAGAGCGCGATCGTGAGGACGCTCCCCCGCCGTGAACCCGCTCCGGCCGCAGCACGCCTGCCACTCATGCCGTTCCTCGCCGCAGCACGCCTGCCACTCATGCCGTTCCTCGCCGCAGCGTCCGTTCAAACCGCCGCCGCAAGGTTCGGCGGCGGGCGGAACTCCACCACTTCGCGAACGTGCGCCGGGCCTCGTCGGCCTGTCGCGACTCGATCTTTTTCAGCGCGACGATCGCCTTTCGCTCACCGACAATCCCATTCTGCCGCGACCAGCGCTTCAAACGATCGGCCGCCGCGGCATGGTCGGTGAACTCGCCGAGGTTTTCCTGGAGCGACTCGAGGGCTTTCTCGCATTTCAGCCGCACCCGCGAGGGAAACACCGTCGCGAAAATCTCGAGCGAATACCTGAGCTTTTTCCCCTCGATCCGCAGACGGTGGATTTCGTCGGCGTCGCGAAGCCGCCGGTCGGCCCGGGCGAAGAACCGCCCCATCAGCCTCTTGAAGCGACGGCGGGCGTACTGCTGAAACGGGACGTGCCCATGGCCGACGGCCATCCCTTCGAGCAACCGCTCCACCTGCGCATGCCAGTCGGTGGCCAGCAGCTTCTCGCGGACCTCATGGATGGGTTGGCGGGAGTCGTCTCGCTGCCGCGAGAGCATCGCGATCAACCTTCGCCGTGCGGCGCCGCCCGCCGACGAGCGGCCCTGCCGGACGGTTCCGCCCTGCCCCTTCAGGCGGTCGGCCAACACGTCCAAATCGCGGGCCTTGCCGGCGGCCCTGCGGATCCTTCGCAGTCGCTTCTCGAGCCAACTTCGCGACTTTCCCGGAAACAAGTCACGAAACGCGTCGATGGCCGCGATCGTTCGACGGGTCGCCACCCGCAGCTGGTGGATCCGCTCCGCATCGTGCCTCTGGCCGCACGACTGCCCCAGTTCCGACCAGACCGTCTCGAGCCGCTTCCGCAGCGTGCGAATCGCGACGTCGCCGACCGGGGTCAGGGGCCCGTCGGTCACGGCCCACGGGCGGCGGCATCCGGTGGTGGCACTGCGCGGCGGTGGCATGGAGTGAAGCCCGACGGGGTCCGTGAAGGACGCGGTGATCGACCGAGTCCCGCACCCCGTCACTCTAGGGGCGAACGCGGCTCTATTCCAGCCGCCGCCGCCGTCCGGCAGCTTTCGTGAATCAACGGACGCCGACGGCCCTCGCCCCCGGAGCCGCCGGGCGACGTTCATTCAGCGGCGCCTTGGTGACGAGCACGTCCGAGACGAACACGGTCCCCGCGCCCATGGAGCCCTCGCCGGTCCAGAGCCGACCCTTGACCTCGATCGCATCTCCCGGTCCGACCAGATCGAGCCGGGAGGCGTCGATCGTGGCGACGGCGTCATCCGCGATCAGCAGCGTGATCCGCCGGATCTTGCCCGCGTCGATCCGCACGACTGCACGGCCCTTGCGGAGGCTCGTGACCGTCCCGACGATCGTTTCGACACGGTCCGGACGAACTTCGTCGGGCGTGAAGCCCGCGGGCGGTGTGACGATCTCAAAGGCCTGAACGGGCGACGTGCTTCGCCCGTGCTCGTCGACTTCCCCGCGGAGCCGGATCACCATGCCCGGCGCCAGGATCGACCCCGGCGCGGGACCGTTGACGGCGAAGCGGGTCACGCCGGCGGGATGGAGTTGGGCCACCAGCGGTTCGGATTGCGTCGCCATCGCGTCGGCCTCGCCAAAAGCGAGCAGCCCGCCGGCGAGTTGACCGGCGGCGGACCGCACCACCCCCTTGAACTCCGCCTCCGGCAGACGGTCGATGACGAGTTTGTTTTCGGCGACAGGCACGGTGATCGCTTTGTTGGACCCTCGGCAGGCGCCGAGATTCCAGAGCCGTAGATACGCCTGCTGCAGTTCGGGCGACTTGTAGAAGGTGCCCCAGTGGATGGTGCCATCGGCGGAGACCGGCGGCAGGGCGTTCTCCGCGTCGGCGTAGGGGTTGAAGGCCGACGCCGGTCCACATGCAGCGGCGATTGAGACCGCGCCACCCAGCAGGGCGGCACGGCAACACAATCCTCTCATCGGGAAGCTCCTGGCGGGTGCACGACTCGACTCCTCCTCCGACACTACTTCGACAGGTCGGCGGCTGCAAAAACGCCGCACGTTCGCCCCTGCCGATGATGCCGGATATGCCGACGGGCACGACCATGCGTTGAACATGGCCGTGCCCGTGGATTTCGGAGTGCGGAAAGCCCCGGCTATTCGCCGTCGCCGCCGACATCGAGCGTCGCCACCTCGCCGGCGGCGAGTGTGCCGTCGGCCGAGCCGTCACCCGGCAGGGCGGCCTCGAGCAGCGGAAACTGCCTCGCCAGCACGTTCTCGCGGTCCATTCGCAGCGACTCGAGCGCCTCGGGACGCACCCGGACCTCCGCCGACTGGAAGGTATTGAAGCCCGTTCCGGCCGGGAT
>SXWC01000070.1 GCA_005789975.1 Planctomycetaceae bacterium | reverse complement strand
TCACTCCGCCCCTCCTGGGCTCCGTTCGCTCGATGCCGGCTCGCGGGGCATGGGCAGCCCCGACCGGCAACCCGCTTTTGAACGCTCGTGACAAAGAGACAACCCGCAGTCCGGGGTTGTTTCCCGTCGGGAAACCGTCGTTCGGGGGCGACGGGCATCACCGGCACCCCTGCCGGGCTACCGCACCGTGCCGGTGGCTTCGGCGCGGCTCGCCATCTCGGCGTAGTTCCGCGACTGCTGTTCGTCGCCCTGCTCCGCGTACATCGTCGCCAGATTTCCGTAGGCCACGGCGAGAGCCCGCTCCTCCAACTGACTCTTGTCGACAGCGGCCACCATGAGATCGACGCCGCGGCGGCTGAGCGTGACGGCTTCCTCCCGGCGTGCCACCTGCCAATACGAGATCGCCATGCTCACGTACGACTCACCGAGCCGACCGAGGGCGTCGGTCCGTTCGAGCCGCTCGCTGCCGTCCCAGAGCGGGATCGCCCGGTCGAACCAGGTGACTGCCGTCGCATGGTCGCCCCGCTGCAGGCTGTGCATGATGCCGATGCGGAACATCAACTCACCGATGTTCTTCCGCTCGTTGGCCGTGAGTTCCCGCTGCTCCGCGCCCCGCTCCAGGTAGGCCGCGGTCAGCGTCGCGTTGTCGAGCATGTCGGTCGCGTCGCCGCGTTTCTGGGCGGCGGTCAGGGCGTCGGCGAGCCCCTGTCCGACCTCCCAATCGAGCTGACGTCGTCGCCACGGGTCGGCTTCGGTCTCGCCAATCCGGTCACGGAGTTCAATGAGACGCTTCACCCAGACGACGGGCTCGATCGCCTCGTTGGATCCGGCGGCGGCGGCCAGCGCGCCGCGGCAGAGCTGGAGCTCCAGCACGTGCCGTTCGCCTTCGTCGCCTTCGTATTCCTCCACGACGGCATCCGCCCGGCTGATCCACTTGGGGATCACGCGGCTCTTCTGCTGCCACGTGCCACGGGCGATCGCCAGCGCCGTGCCGAGGTGGGCGTCGAGCAACACCTCGCGGATGGCGGCCTGCACCGCCGGCGAACGCTTCGCCAGCAGCGGTGAGCCGCGGCGAATGGCCTCGCTGAACTGTTCAACCGCCTTCTGGTGATCGGGATTCTTTTGGGCGAGTTCGATGCGGCCGGCGAGCCGTGCCACCTGCGCCATCACCAACGGCGACGGATTGGCGGCGGCAGTGACGCCGTCGAGCACCGAGCGGGCCTCCTCCGTGCGATCGAGCGCCAGCAGGACGCCGGCATGCTTGAGCTTCGTCCAGACATCCTCGGAATCGAGCCGGACGGCCTGCTGGGCGAGCGCCAGCGCCTGCGTCCATTTGCCCTGATCGGCGGCCATGGCGAGCAGCAGCCGATGGGCCCGGACGTGCTGGGGATCGATCTGAACCGCATATTGCAGGTCCGCCAACGCATAGGCGGAGCGGGTTTCGATCTCCTCTTCGGCCCGCAGCACGAACGAATCCGGGTCGAGCGGTTCGATGAGGATCCCGGTGGCATTTTCGGTTCCGGGTACGACGCTGAGGATCACGCCGCGTTCGGGATAGACGGTGCCGATGGCTGCCCCGTCCTCGTTGCGAACCGTTACGGTGCGAAGGTCGGCGATCTCCAGTTGCCTTGCAAGGTCGGCCACGGGAACCGGCGCGGCGAGTCCGATCGTGATCGAATCGACGACGTCATCCTGAAAGGTGACTTCGACCCGCTCGAACGGCGCGATCGCCCAGCTCGAGGCAGGTGAACCGTCCTCCCGGGCGACGGTCTCGCCGGCGCCCCAGTCCTTCTCGATTTCCGCGCGGCTGGTCTTGCCCGGCAGGACTCCACGGAAGCTTGCCGGATCGACCGACAACGTCGGCATCGCGTCGGGCGCGTCCGCCTGCCGCGCGGCGGCTGGCGGCGTCTCCGCAACGGTTTCGGCCCGTGGTGGATCGACGGTCTCGGCCGCGGCGGCGGGTGTCTCGGGAGCGGGGGTGAGAATGGTCGGCTTCGGCAGCGTCGCCACCCGGTCGTTGATCCAGCGCCGCAGACCCCCCGTCTCGGCCTCGGTGGCCGCCGCGCCGGGGCGGGGTTGGGCGGGCGGAACCTGCTTGACGACGGGTTTGGCGGCCGGCTCGGAGTCGCTCCAGTTTGCGGCGGGCAGGGCGACGGCGGCGTCGGGATCGTGCTCCGCCGTGGCTGCCTGCGATGCGCCGCCGACGGCACCTTCGCCGAACGACTCGATCCATCCCGGCAGCCGCATCAGCGTCCGCGGCGGAGTCGGGTCAGCATCGGCCGCCCGCACGCCGAGAGTGAGTCCGCAGGCTGCCGCAAACAGCGATCCGCTGAGGATCGATCGCGATGTCGGGGACCGCAGCGTGGCCACGAGATATCTCCTTCAACGGGAGTCGGGAAAGTCTGGGATCGTCCGGCGCAGTCCGCCGGGAAGGCCGGGGAAGGTAGGGGGCCACGGTCCGCGGGTCCAGACCATCCCGCGCGGCTCCGCCCGTCTTTCCAGATGCCGCCAAGCCGCACGGGGCGGATCCAGTCGTTGTCGATCGTCGTTTGGGCAAACCAGGGCGGTTGGCAGGGCCTGGCAGACCGTGGAGCAAGTCTGTCCGAACACGGAGGCGAAGATCGTCGATCAGGGAATCCCGCGGCGCTTCCTGCGATCGACTTCGTGGAACGCGCTTCACCGGGCTCCGCGGCTGCAGGGCCGGGCAGGGCTTTTGCGCCGGGGGGCCGGGGACGCGGCAAAGTCTGCGGTCTGGAGCGACATGATTCCTGGGATACGATAGGGATCCGTTCCTGGAGTGAGTCTCGTCACCTTGTCACGACCAGAGTCCAATCATGTGGCGGTGATCGGGAGCGGGCTGGCGGGCCTCGCGGCCGCCGAGGCGCTCGTCCGCGAAGGTCATCCGCGTCGGGTGACGATCATCGATCCGGGCAGGGTGGGCGGTGTCCTGGGCACCGTGCATCAGGACGGGTGGCTCGTGGAGCGGTCGGCCGACTGCTTCCTCGCGGCCCGGCCCGAGGGGCTGGCGCTCGTCGAGCGGCTGGGGCTCCGGGACGAAGTCATCGGCGTCGAACCCGCGGCACGCAGGGCGCTCATCTGGCATGCAGGACGGACCGTTCCCGCACCGGCTGGATTTCGCCTGATTGCCCCGAGCCGCGTTGCGGGGATTCTCCGCACGCCCCTGTTGTCTCCGGGCGGCCGCCTGCGGATGCTCTGCGAGCGGCTCGTTCCCGCCCGGCGTGGCGACCCTGCGGACGACGACGAATCACTCGAGAGTTTCGCCGTTCGCCGTCTCGGCCGCGAGGCCTTCGAGCGGCTCGTGCAGCCGCTCGCGTCGGGGATCTGGACGGCCGATCCGGCGCGGCTCAGCATGGCCGCGGCCTGTCCCGATTTTCTGGCGATGGAACGCGAGCGGGGAAGCCTCTGGGCGGGGGAGCGGGCGCGGCTGCGTCGCCAGAAAAGTGCAGCCGAAGCAGCCGGTGCCCGGTACGGCCAGTTCGTCACGCTCGCATCCGGCATGGAAACGCTGCCCCGGCGTCTCGCCGAGCGGCTCCGCCAATCGGGTGTGCGATTCATCGACGGCGTGATCAGCGGTCTCGCCGCGGCTTCCGATGGTCGCTGGCGGCTCGACGCCGGCTGCTTCGAGGAGGGCTCGCTGTTGGTCGATGCGGTCGTGGTGGCGGCTCCGGCGCACGTCGCGGCGACGATCCTCCGCGGCGTTGACCCGCAGCTTGCGGCCGAACTCTCCGGCATCGACTATGCGGGCTCGTGCGTCGTCTCCCTCGGTTACGCCCGCGCCGACGTCGTTCATCCGCTCGACGCCGCCGGCATGGTGGTGCCGCGGACTGCCGGCCGCCGCATCCTCGCGGCCAGTTTTTCGAGCACCAAGTTTCCGGGCCGCGCGCCCGATGGCTGCGTGCTCATTCGGGTCTTCGTCGGCGGCGCCCTCGACCCGGGGATCATGCGGCTCGACGACGGCGAACTCGTCGCGCTGGCCCGCCGCGAACTTGCCGACCTGCTCGGGGCCCACGGAGAACCGCGGCTCGCACGGGTGGAACGCTGGGGGCACGCCATGCCGCAATACCATGTCGGCCACGTCGGGCGGGTGTCGCGCATCGACGCACTCGCGGGCCGGCATCCGGGCCTCGCCCTGGCGGGCGCGGCCTACAAGGGCGTTGGCATTCCGCAGGTCATCGCCTCGGGGCAGGCCGCAGCAGTGCGGTGCCTCGGCGGGTCGTGAGCATGCCGACGGTGCGGAAGGCTACTTCTTCTTGGCCCCGGCCGCGGGCTTGGCGGCGGCACCCTCGGCACCTTCGGCCTTCTTGACCTTCTTCTTCATGGCGAGTTTCTGGACGCGAACCTTCGGCAGTCCCAGCGGGCTGCGGCCGTCCTGCCACCGCTCCTGCTCCTTGAGCTTGGTGATCCGCTCGGCTCGGCTGAGCACGCCACGGGCGCCGGAGGAACCCTTGCGCACCCGGAGGCTCTTGTCCATCGTCATGGGAAATGGTCCTTGATCGTACGGGCTCGGAATGAACGGCGGCGGGGGGCGTGATGGACGCCTCCGCAGGCCACCGAGGAAAAAAGGAAATTACGGACAATCGCCGTCGGCTTCAAGGGCTGCCACCGAGGGCAGGTCGCGACGGCTGTTTTCAGGCCTTCAACCCGGCGATCGAGGCGAGAAACTTCTCCATCGACTCGGGGCGGCGAGCGGGGTCCGCCTCGAGGCAGGCGTTGATCGCGGTGGCCAGCCGCGGAGGAATCTCGGGCCAGAAGGTACGGATATCGGCCGGGGTTGTGTCGTGGGCCATGGCCGCATTGCCGCTCGTGCCCCGCGGCCATGGCCCCTGCCCCGCGCAGATTTCGTAGGCGGTCACTCCGAACGAAAAGATGTCGAGCCGCTTGTCGGCCTGCCTTCGCCGCACCACCTCGGGGGCCATGTAGTTCGGCGTGCCGACGCGGTTGCCCGCCTGCAGGAAGACCGGCTTGTCGGGCACGGAGAGCCCGAAGTCGATCAGCACCAGCCGCCCGGACGGCTGGAGGATGAAGTTCCGGGGGCAGATGTCGCGGTGCACGAAGCCGGCGGCTTGAACCGCGGCAACCGCGGTCGCGGCCTGTCGCACGAGATCGATCCGCTGGGCGGGGCTGAGGTTCTTGTGGGACGTGATCAGCGAGTGCAGGAGCGCGCCGTCGATGTATTCCATGACCAGAAACGGCTCGTTGGTGGTCGTCGTGCCCCATTCCAGGGTGCGGACGATGTTGGGCCCGACGATCTTCTGGCCAATCTCTCCTTCGCAGGGCTTGCCGAGCGACTTGTAACGGCTCTCCACCGCCGCAGCCTTCGCCGCATCGACGATCTTGAGCCCGAAAATCTCGCCGCTCTTCAGGTCGCGGACCTTGTAGAAGGCCGACATCGTGCCGGAGGAACTCTCCCGAAGCCGTTCGAACCGCTTCCAGAGGTCGGTTTTGCCCGACCCTCCAAAGAGCGAACCGAAGAACCCCATTGACACCCTCCCCCCGGCTCAGTGTTGCTTCAAGACCGCCAGTTCGGCATGGGCGGCGGCGAGTTCCTTTTCGAGCCGCGGCACCTCGGCCGGATCATCGGGCTGCTTCTTCGCCCCCGCCACCAACTGCTGGAGCTTCGCGATCTTCTGCTGCAGCACCTCGATCCGCTTCTTGTCTTTCCGATCCATCGAGATCCTCCCCGCCTTCACGGCTCAGGCCTTGGTTGTTTCCGCGTTCGATCATCACACCGCCATCGCCCACCGGCATCAAGTTGGGACCGGTGTGCAACTGCCTCATCCAACCCGAGAGCAGCACGATGGCCAGCATGAGGCCGATGGTGACCGAGAGCCACTTGGCCCGGTCGTTCCGCACCCAGGCCGTGCCGGCCCCGCGGCCGACCAGCGCGCTTGCGAAGTAGAAGGCCACGAGGGCAAGCAGAAACTTCGCCCCGAAGAGGGCGTGGTAGCTCGTCTGACGCATCCATTGGCCATCCGCCCAGCCCTCACCCTTGACGCGGGCGTTGAAGAGCAGGAAGTTCGCCAGACCGGTGGCCAGAAGCAGCGTGATCGCCCCGATCACCCAGGGGAGCCAGGCCCGACGGATGCGGTCGTGGATGCGATCGCGGGTGGCTGCGTCGATCTCGAAGAGCGCCGGAAGCAGGGCGAAGCGGGCAAACACGAGTCCCCCCATCGCGATCATCGCGGCGAGGACGTGGGCCCAGCGAAGCAAAAGCAGAGTCGGATCCATGTCTTCCCCTCGTGACAATCTGACAGGTTTCGGGGCATGGTAACCGATGACGGGGGGCTGCGCAAGCGGCGTGAGCCGCGGGCCCGATTGTCTTGGCCCCCGTCCCCCGCCTACAGTGCCGAGGCATGGAAGAGTTCGACGAATTCGACGAGGAGGCCGATCCGGGAGCAGCGCTGCCGGGCGGGCTGCCCCACGACCGCTGGATGCGGCTGGCCCTCGACGAGGCGCGGGCGGCCGCCGCCGAAGACGAGGTGCCCGTCGGCGCGATCGTGGTGGCGGGCGGGCGGATCATCGCCAGCGCCCACAACCAGCGGGAGCAGCTCTCCGACCCGACGGCTCACGCGGAGATGATCGCGCTCACGCAGGCGGCCGCGGCGCTCGGTTCGTGGCGGCTCGAGGGCTGCGTGCTCTACGTCACCCTCGAACCCTGCCCGATGTGCGCAGGCGCGATCCTGCAGGCCCGGGTGCCGATCGTGGTCTGGGGCGCGGCCGACCCCAAGGCGGGGGCGGTTGAATCGCTCTACAAACTCTTCGAAGATCCGCGGCTCAACCACCGGGTCGATCCTGTCGGCCATGTGCTGGCCGATGAGTGCGGCCGTGTGCTCACGGAGTTTTTCCGGGGCAAGCGGCGCGGGTCCGGCGCTGGGGGCTGAGCCCCCGGCTCCACCGGCCGGCTCCCCCTCACGACCGGGAGGTGATCGGCAGGAACTCGCGGAGGGTTTCGCCGGAGTAGATCTGCCGGGGGCGGCAGATCTTCTTCGTGGGCGAATGGTGCATCTCGTTCCAGTGGGCGATCCAGCCGGGGAGTCGGCCCATCGCGAAGAGCACCGTGAACATCTGCACGGGAATCCCCATCGCCCGGTAGATCACGCCGGAATAGACGTCGACGTTGGGGTAGAGCTTCCGCTCG
>SXWC01000069.1 GCA_005789975.1 Planctomycetaceae bacterium | reverse complement strand
TACTACCGGCTCAACGTGGTGCCGATCCTCCTGCCGCCGCTGCGGGCCCGGCGGGAGGACATCCCGCTGCTCGTCTCCCACTTCCTGGCGATCTACAACGAGGAGAACGATCGCTACGTCGTTCACATCCAGAAGGACGTGCTCGATGCCATGGTGAAATACCATTGGCCGGGCAACGTCCGCGAACTCCAGAACGTGGTCGAGCGGTGCGTGGTGATGGCGCAGGGTGACGAGCTCACGCTCGATCTCCTGCCACCGACGATGCGGGGCGACCGGCAGGTCTCGAAGATGCCCGGCCGCGGCGGCGATCTCGACAGCCTCGCCCGCGACCTGGTCGAGCAGGGCATGGCGACGGCGGGCCCCGATGACGACAACCTCTTCGATCGGATCGTGAGCCGCGTCGAGCGGGAGTTGATCGCGCAGATGCTCGCCGCCTGCAGTGGCGTGCAGCTCAAGGCCGCGGCTCGCCTCGGCATCAATCGCAACACCCTGCGAAAGAAGCTCCTCGAACACGGTCTCGAGGAGCCGGGGGACCCGTAGGAAACCCCGGGGTCGGCCGGCGATCGGCCGCCAGGGGCGTCAGGGGCGTCAGGGGCGTCAGGGGCGTCAGGCGACGCGGCCGTCTTCGGTCATTTCCCGGGCGTGATAGCTCGAGCGGACAAGCGGCCCGCTGGCGACCTTCCTGAAGCCGATGCCACGGGCGATCACGCCAAGCTCGTCGAACTCCTCCGGCGGCAGATACCTCTCCACGGGGAGCGAGTCGAGCGTCGGCTGGAGATACTGCCCGAGCGTCAGGAAATCGACGCCGTGATCGACGAGGTCGGCAAACACGTCGAGCAGCTCGTCACGGGTCTCGCCAAGGCCGAGCATCAGGCCGCTCTTCGTCTTCACCTCGGGCATGATCCGCTTGGCATCGGCGAGCAGCCGGAGCGTCCACGCGTACACGCTCTTGCGGCCGCGAACGCTGCGGTAGAGCCGCGGCACGGTCTCGGTGTTGTGATTGAAGACGTCGGGCTTCGCCTCCATCAGCCGTTCGAGGGCTCCGGGCTTGTCCAGAAAATCGGGCACGAGCACCTCGACCGCCGCGCCCGTCGCCTCGCGAACCGCCGCGATCGTGCGGCGAAAGTGCTCGGCACCGCCATCGGGGAGGTCGTCGCGGGTCACGCTCGTGATCACGACATGCTCGAGCCCCAGCCGTCGCGCCGCCTCCGCCACCCGCTCCGGCTCGTCGGACTCCAGGGCCTCCGTCTTGCCCTTCGGCACGGAGCAGAATCCGCAGGGGCGCGTGCAGACATTGCCGAGGATCATGAAGGTCGCCGTCCGCTGCGACCAGCATTCGAGCCGGTTGGGACACTTGGCCGACGAGCAGACTGTTTCGAGGTTGAGTTCGGCGATCAGGTGGGCCGTCTCGGCATGGCCACCGCCCGGCGCCAGATTCTGCCGGAGCCACGGGGGCAATCGCCGCGCGGGGGGGGAAACGGGGGCTGCATCCACGCCATTCGGGAGGATCGGCAACAGTCCGGCAGACACCCCGATCAGTTTCTCATCCGACACGGCTCACGACCTCCGGCTGGTTCGGGGCGACGGCGTTGATTCTGAAGGGGAAGCCGGCGTTGATGTGCGTCCGCGGAAACGTGAAGGTGTCGCCGAGGCTCTGCACCAGCGCGGTGCGCACGTCCTGCAGCCTCACCCGCCGCTGAACATCTGACTCGAGCGAGCCCATGGTCCGCGGCAGCGACTCGCCGCCGGGGAGTCGCTGCCGGACGGGCAGCGTGTCGATCCGATGATGGAGATCGACCGCCGGACAGACGTTGACGAAGGCCCCGTGGCAGGCCACGCCCCGGCGCACGGCCACACCCAGCGACGCGAGCAGGCCCGTGCGGCCAAACACACCGCTTGCGGACGGATGGGTCGCCGCGCTGCCGCAGCGGGCGGCGCGGATCGCCGCGGCGAGCGCCTCCTGAAAGCGAATGAGATAGCCGCCGACATCGTGGGGCCCGAGACCGAGGTCGTGGAGGGAGGCGGTCAGCGCCACCACCACCTGCCCCTGGCCGTGCAGCACCGCGCCGCCACCGCGGCCGGTGAATGCCACCGGAATCCGCCGGGCCCGCAGGTCCTCGTCGGCGAGGCGGACGTCGGCCCGCGAGCCGAGCCGGCCGATCGTGATGCAGGGCTCGAGTTCGCAGATCACGAGCGTCGGGTTGCGGCCCGCTTGGTCGGCCACCTCACCCGCGAGCCGCTCGCTCATGGCCAGATAGTCGGCCCAGCGAATCGAGCCGGCCAGCCAGACGGCCAGCGGCCTCCGCGCAGAAGTCGCAGGGGGTGCGGAGGCGTGGCTGGGATCAGTCGGCGGCATGCTGGAGTTGTAGCACGTTCAGCCCCCCTGACCGACCGCGGCTGCGAGTTGCCCGTGCAGGGCCACGAGCCGCCGGTGGCGGGCATACATGCGATCGAAAGCCGCGGCGGCCGCCGGTCGCGGCGGGAATCGCCGGGGCGTCTTCGTCGCGTGCCCCGAGAGGAACGCCTGCCAGTCGCCCCCCCGGCCCGCGATTCGGGCGTCACGATAGGCCGCCATCAAGGCCGCGCCCCACGCGGTGCCCTCGGCGGCGCCGTCGAGGAGCACGACCGGCACGTGGAAGGCGTCGGCGATCAGCTGCGCGAGCTCCGGAGTCTTCGTGATCCCGCCGGAGAGCACGATCTCCTTCCGCGGAAACCCCTGGGCGTCGAGCCCCTCGCTCCCCATCCGCAGGTTGTAGACCGTGGCGAGGAGCATCGCCTTGGCGGCGTTGCCGGGCGTGGCGTTCCGCTCGTTGAGGCCGATCAGCAGCGCCGTGCCACCCTGGCAGACACCGGCCCCGGGCTCGTCGTCCATGAAGGGGAGCGCGGCGAGGCCGCCGCAGTCGTCGGGGGCCGCAAGCAGCTGCCGCATGACCGACGCGAAGGCGTCGTCCGGGGTGGTGGATCCGGTCGCCTTGCCGACCAACTCCACGACCGTATTCATGGCGGTGGTGCCGTTGCGGAGCCAGACCATGTTGATCGGCTTGCCATCGGGAGCGCAGAAATGGTCGATCCCGCGGTCGACGCCACGAAAATCCCGGTCGCCCACGGAGTTGGCCACGACGCTCGTCCCGAAACTCATCGACACCGTTCCCGCGGCGGCGATCAGCGAGCCGGTGAGTGCCGCGGGCTGGTCTCCCTCGGCGGCAGCGACGGGAATGCCCTGCGGCAATCCCAGGAGAGCGGCCCCGCGGGCATCGAGCACGCCCCCATCCTCACCGACCCGGCGCACCTGGGGCAGCAGGTCGCGGAGCGGCTTCACGGCGCCGCCGCGAACGGTCCGGGCCACGAGGGCATCGACGGCGGCGAGTCGCTTGGCGTCGTAGTCGAGGGATTGCTGGTCGATCGGAAACATGCCCGATGCGTCGCCGATGCCGAGCGTCCAGCAGCCCGTGAGCACGTGGCCGATCCAGCCGGCGGGCGTCGTGATCCGATATGTCCGCGCGGCCTTCTCGGGCTGGTTGCGAATCGTCCACAGCCAACGGGCCACGGTCATCCGCTTGGGCACCTTCGTACCGAGGAGTTCGGTGAGTTCGTGTCCTTCGGCCTCGTTTCGCCCGTCGCACCAAAGCCGCGCCGCGCCGATCGGCTGGCCGGCCGCGTCGGCGAGCACCTCGCCATGCATCTGCCCGGCGATGCCGATCGCCCGCACCTCCATCTCCACGCCCAGCGATGCCAGCGTCGATCGCAGTTTGCCCATGGCCCGGGCGAGCGACCGTTCCCAGTCGGCGGGCAGTTGCTCCTGACACTCCTGCGGAAGCCCCGGCACCATGGCATAGCTCCCCGCCCCGGATGCGAGAATCCGCATCGATTCGTCGGTGAAGATCACCGACAGACCCTGGGTGCCGATGTCGATCCCGAGGTAGCCCTGCTTCTTCATCCGAATCGTCCCGATGGTGGATGGGGAAATCCTCCGTATCGTCGCCACTCCTCCGGGGCCGATGCAACCGTGGCGGGCGGCGGACGCAGTCAGGCGTCCCAGCGGACGGCCGCCGTGGCCCCGTGCCCCCGTGTGCCGCAAAGCGACACCTCGATGCCGAGGTTTCGTGCGACTTCCGCCTTGAGCAGGGCCGCCCGGTCGGCGGCGGCGGCGTCGGTCGCGTAGGCCACCTGGAGGTGGTTGGCCTTGTGACGGGCCATCATCTGGTCACGGGACACCCCGTAGGTCACCGCATGCATGATCGGCCACTGCTTCGTCGTGGCGTCGAGCCTCCGCTGCGTCTCCTCCGCGGGGAGCGCGACCACCGCAGCGCGGCCGATATCCATGCAGAGCCGCTCGCCACCACCAGCGCCATCGACCCAGATCCGGCTCCAGACGATCTCGCCCGGCCTGCAGACGCCGGCCAGCGTGCTGCCGCCGAGTCGGAAATACATCGGCGGCTGGCGGAATCCCTCGGCCCCCTTCCAGCCCTTCACGAAGTGCGACGGAGGGGCGGCGCCTGAGATCTCGAGGACCCACACCCAGTGGTCCGTGGACCGCGACTGGTCCCAGTCGCCCCAGCGGATGTCGTGCAGGGTGTTTTCCACAGGCTGACCCAGGGCCGCATGCACCCGCGCGGTGAGCAGGCCGTCGAGCCCCGCGCACTCGTCAACCTCGTTGAAGTGGACGAGCGGCCGGCCCTTGAAGAGCACCCGTGACGAGCCCTCGGCCGTTACCGGCGGGCGTTTCGAGTCGTTGAGCATGCCCTCGACCAGGTCGCTCGCCGGGAGCAGATCCTTGAGTCCCTGCTGGTATTGAATGCCGACGCAGTCGCAGCCCTGGCGGTCGGCGATCCGCAGCGCGGCGATGTACATCCGGCACTGCAGCAGCACCTGCTGCCGCGTGAGTTCGGTCGCCTCGTCACGGCCGAAGTGAAACCGCATGCCTGCCTTTTCCATCCAGCGGAGCACGTCGCGGGCCTCGGCTTCGCTGGTCTGCATCGTCGCGTGATAGAGGGAGCTTTGACTGAGCCGCTCCTTGAACACGCCGGTCGCGTGCAGGAGGCGATCGGGGATGATCGCGTTTTCCATCCCCATGCAGCCCTCGTCGAAGACGCCCATCAGCGCCTTTTTGGTGCGGAGCTCCACCGCGAGGGCCTCCGCCCGCTTGGCGAGGTCGCGGGGGATGCGAACCTTCCCCAGGGGAACGACATGGCTGGTGTCGTGGTGCACCGTCCGCGTCCGGAGCCACGCGTCGAGATGCCGCGCGAAACTCGGGCTCGAGAAGTCGTCGGCCCAGACGGTCGCGTAGGGAACGCCGGCCTTCGTCAGCGAGCCGTTGAGGTTGAGCATGCCGACCAGTCCCGGCCACTGGCCCGACCAGTTGGCCGCGGTGAGGATCGGTCCCCGGTGCGTGAGGAGGCCGGGCAGCACGTGGCTGGAGTATTGCCAGACGGCCTCGGCGACCACGAGCGGCCGGTCGGCGTCGATGCGGGCGAACACGTCGAGCCCCTCGCGGGCACTGGCGATGAAGCCGTGGCCGCGGCTCCGCGATGCGGCGTGGCCACGCTCGAGCTTCCAGCCGGCGCGGGCAAAGGCCGCGCCGAGGGCCTTCTCCAGCGCCTGCTGCTCCGGCCAGCAGACGCGGTTGGCCTCCTCCCGGAGGTCGCCGCTGGCGACGAGCGTGGCACGCCGGCCGCCGTGGCGGCGCGACACGGCGGACGAAGACGATGCCGCGGCGGACATGGTTGACTCCTCGAACGCGGTCATGGCCGCCGGCCGGGGCGGGCCGTTGGATTCGATGGTTCGCCGACAACTATACTCCGGTGGCCCACTTCCACGGGCGGTTCCGCCCAGCCCGATACCTCCCACGCATCACGACGCCGCATGGCCGCCAAGCAGAGTCCCCGCCGAGCCGCCGCGCTGTCGAGACGCGTCGGAATGCTCGTTCTGGCAATCGTCTCGGCCGCGGGGCGCGTCGCCCCGGCCGCAGCGCCGGCGGAGCCCGCGACCAACCTCGCCGAGCATCGCGGCTGGGTGATCGCCGGCGAGTATTCCCGCGACGGACAGGTGATCGTGACGGCCGGGGGCGACAGCCTGCTCTATCGGCCGGGCAGCGTCATCGCCTGGAAGGCCGACGGATCCCGGATCGGCGACTTCGACGGACATCCCACCGCCGTGTGGAGCATGCGGATCAGCGACGACGGCAAGCTCGCGGCGACCGCGGACTACGACGGGCTCGTGAAACTCTGGGACGTGGCGACCCGTGCCCCCAAACACGACCTCCGGAAGCACCGGGGCTGGGTGCGGTGCGTCGCCTTCGCGGCCGACGGCAAGCGGCTGGCCACGGCCGGCGAAGATGGCTCCGTCATCGTCTGGGACACCGGCACCGGAGCCGAGGTGCGATCGATCGCGGCCCACGTCGGCGCGGCGATGACCGTGGCCTTCTCACCGGACGGCCGGACACTCGCCAGCGGCGGCGGCGACAGACTCGTCAAACTCTGGAATCCGGCGACGGGCGAGGAGAAGGGCAGACTCGACGGGCACGGCGACACGGTCTGGTCGGTGGCCTACTCGCCCGATGGCAGCAGGCTCGCCAGTGCCGGCGCCGACCGCCTGATCAAAGTCTGGACGACGTCGGACGCAGCGGAACAGGCCTCGTTTGAAGGGCATGAGGACTGGGTGACGTCCGTCGCCTTCTCGCCCGATGGCCGGCGGCTCGTCAGCGGCGGCATCGACGGCGCCGTGAGGTTCTGGGACGTGGTGGCCAACGGCCCGCAGCAGAGTCCCGAGCCGATCACGTCGAGTGTCTGGAGCGTCGCCTTCGCGCCCGACGGCAAGACCGTCCTCGTCGGCAGCCACGACGGCGCCCTGCTCCTGCCGACGCCCGCGGCGAAGCTGCTGCCGTCTCCGCCGGGCCCCAGGCCGCTGGTGCCCGTGGCCTTCAAGAGCACGTCCGGCGCGACCGCCACGATCACGTCCAGTGGGATCGTGACGGTCGCCGGTCCACTGGCCAAAGACACCTACACGCTCGAGGCGGTCGTGCCCGCGGGATTCAAGCCGCGGGCCTTCCGGCTCGAGACGCTCACCGATCCCTCGCTTCCCCAGCAGGGACCGGGCCGGGCGACCAACGGCAACTTCGTGATCAGCCGGTTCAACGTGCTCACGGGGCCACCCGGCAAAAAGGGCTCCCGGCCGGTGGCGTTCTCGGCGGCGAAGGCCGACTTCGAGCAGCGAGACTATCCCGTTTCCGCGGCGATCGACGACCGGATGGACACCGGCTGGGCCATCGACGGCGGCACCGGCAGGCCGCACGCCGCGACGTTCACCATCGCGCCCGAGACCGAACTCGAACCGGGCGCACCGGTGACGATCACCATCGATCAGCAGTTCCAGGACGGTCTGCACGCGCTCGGCAAGTTTCGAATCCTGACCATCCCGGCCGGTGAGGAGAAGCCCGTGCGGCGGCCCTGATCAGACCCGTCGTCGAGGGCCCGGTCGCCCTCGATCCCGCAGCGAACTCTTCTTATCCCAGCTTGTTTGTTCCAGGTTCTTTGTTCCAGGTTCTTTGTCCCAGTAGGTTCTTTGTCCCCGGTTCAGCAAGGAGCTTTTCCCATGCCCGCCTCACCATCGATCGATCCCCGCTCCCCCATCGCCGTCGCGGTCGTCGCGGTTGTCGCGGCAGCGGTCGGCCTCGTCGCCGGCTCATGGCGGTCGGCCACGCCGCTGCCCCGGGCCGCGGCGGTCACGTCGCTGTCGCACGAGTCGTTCGCCGTCTGCACCGCCCCGGTCGATTCGACCGTCGAGGGGTTCTTCGTGCTCGACTTCGAAACGGGCGATCTGACGGGCGGTGTGCTCAACCCGGGCACGTCGAAGTTTGGCGTCTCCTATCGGCACAACGTGCTCAAGGATCTGGGCTTCAAGGCCGGCAAGGTGAAAAACCCGAAGTTTCTGCTCGTGCCCGGGCAGGCGACCTTCACCGGCAACAACCGGATGGCCGCCTCCGTGCTCTATGTCACCGATGCCGCGACCGGCGTGACGGTGGCCTACGGCATCCCCTGGAACTCCACGCAGACGCCGGGGGCGGGGGCCGCCGCACTCCTGGAACTCATTCCCCTCGACATCGCCAAGCCCCGCGGCGGCGGGAAGGGGCCGTAGGATGACGCTTGAACAGGTCGGGGCCGACGTGGCGGGCGTTTCCGTGACGGTCAACGGCGAATGCCGATCGGCTCCGTCCGGATCCTCGCTCCATGATCTGCTCGAGTCGCTCGGCTTCGCGGCCCGCCCCGTGGCCGTCGAGGTCGATGGCCAGGTGGTGCCGCGCGGGCGGTTCGCCGATCGCCGGCTCGCGGGTGGTGAGAGCATCGAGATCGTCACGTTCGTCGGCGGCGGCTGAGAGGGAGAAGCGTTGATGAACCGGCCGGAAACCAGCCCGCCCACGACACCGACGACGGACGACGCTCCGCTCGTCGTGGGCAGGATCACGCTCGCCAGCCGCCTGATCGTCGGCACCGGCAAGTATGCGACCTACGGCGAGATGGCCCGCTGCCTCGAGGTGTCGGGCACCGACTGCGTGACCGTCGCGGTCCGCCGCGAGCGGCTCGTCAACGCCGCGGGAGAAAACATCCTCGACCACATCGACGCCTCCCGGTATGCGCTCCTGCCCAACACGGCCGGCTGCTACTCGGCGGATGACGCCGTCCGCGTGGCCCGGCTCGGCCGCGAACTGCTCCGCGACATGGGCTCGTCGTCGTCGGAGTGGGTGAAACTCGAGGTGCTCGGGGATCGTCGCACGCTCCTGCCCGATCCGGTCGGCACGCTCGAGGCCACGGAGCGGCTCGTCGCCGATGGGTTCACGGTGCTCGTCTACACCAGCGACGACCCCGTGATCGCCAAACGGCTCAAGGATCTCGGTGCGGCGAGCGTGATGCCCGCCGGCAGCCCGATAGGTTCCGGCCAGGGCGTGCTCAACGCCAACAATCTGCGAATCTGCCTGGAATATCTCAAGGACGGCGACCCGTCGTATCCGGTGATCGTCGATGCGGGGGTCGGCACGGCCAGCGACGTGGCGGTGGCGATGGAGCTGGGCGCGGATGGCGTGTTGCTCAACACCGCGATCGCCCACGCCAGGGATCCGTTGCGGATGGCCGCGGCGATGCGGGACGGCTGCAACGCCGGCCGGCTCGCCTTCCTCGCCGGCCGCATGCCGCGACGGCTCTATGCCACGGCGTCGAGCCCCGACGAGGGGAGCATCGCGGGCCCGCGTTCGTGACGTCCTTTCCCCCCGCCTGAAGCCATGCTCGACAAAAGCATCATACCCTG
>SXWC01000068.1 GCA_005789975.1 Planctomycetaceae bacterium | reverse complement strand
GCCCGCCACGCTGACGGCATTCTCGAGGGCCACCCTGACGACTTTCGTGGGATCCACGATCCCCGCCTCGACGAGATCGCAATACACGCCCCGGGCCGCATCGAAGCCATGACTGCCCGATCCGCGGCGAATCTCGTCGCAGCGGGCCATGATCGCCCCCTTGGCCCCCTTGCCGCCGATGATGGTGGTGGTGTCGCGGTCCACCGCCACCTTGGCGGCGCTGCCGAGATCGGCCGCCTTCACACCGTCGAGGGCGACGCCCAGGTCGGTCGAGATCAGCCGGCCGCCGGTGAGCGTCGCCATGTCTTCGAGCATCTCGCGGCGGCGGTCGCCGTAGCCCGGCGCCTTCACCGCGACGCACTCGAGGATCCCGCGGAGCCGGTTGACCACGAGCGTGGCCAGGGCCTCGGCCTCCACGCTCTCCGCGATCACGACCAGCGGCCGCCGCTGCTGCGCGACCATCTCCAGAAACGGGAGAAACTCCTTGAGGTTCGCGATCTTCGACTCGTGGAGGAGCACGAGCGGATTCTCCAGCACCGCCTGCTGCCGCTCCGGATCGGTGACGAAATACGGCGAGAGCAGTCCGTGGTCGAACTGCATGCCATCCACGACCTCGATCGAGGTCTCGGTGCCCTTCGCCTCCTCGACGGTGACCCCGCCCTCGCTGCCGACCGTGTCCATCGCCTCGGCGACGAAGTCGCCGAGGGCCGAGTCGTTGTGCGCCGAGAGGGCCGCGACCTGCGCCTTCTCCTTCCTGCTCGCAACCGGCTTCGAGAGCGACCGGATCGCGGCGACGGCGGCCCTCAGCCCGCGGTCGAGCCCCCGCTTCATGTCCACGGCGCTGGCGCCCGCGGCGAGATTCTTGAGGCCCTCGGCGAAGATCGCGTGGGCCAGGAGCGTGGAGGTGGTCGTGCCGTCGCCCACGACGTCTCCGGTGCGCTCCGCCGCCTCGCGGAGCATGCGGGCGCCGAGATTTTCCTCCGGGTCCTCCAGTTCGATCTCCTTGACGATCGTCACGCCGTCGTTGCACACCAGCGGGCTGCCCCACGACCTGCCGATCAGCACGCACTTGCTCTTCGGTCCGAGCGTGACGCGGACGGCGTCGGCGAGCGTGGTCGCCCCCCGCAGCACCCGCTCCCGGGCATCGGAGCGAAACAGAATGCGCTTGTGGGTCATGGCACGACTCCGCGGGGGGCGGCGGCCGTGCCGAAGGAAGAACCGGAGGAGGGGAGGGGCGCCGGAATGATACGCCGGAGGTCAATCGGCGGGCGGGGCCGCGGCGGAATCGCCGCCGAAAACCACGCGGAGCGGAGTGTCGGAGTCTGGGGAGGGCAGCGGCACGAGCACGAACGTGTCGGTGACGAGGGGATTGAGGTCGGCCCCCTCGATCAGCTTCAGGCCGGACAGCCGCCGCGGGAGAAACTGCACGATCGGCCTTCCGCCCCGCTGCGAGCCGTTGGTATCGACCGGAGCGTAGGAGCGTTCGCCGGCGAGCGGCACGATGTCGAGCGTGAACACGCCCTCTTTTTCGGTGAGAGTCTGGCGAAACTGGACCGCCCCCCCGGCCATGCGGGCTTCCCACGCCGGATCGCCGTAGAAGGCGAGGACGTCGCGATCGAACTGCAGGCCGGCTTCGTCTTCGGCCGCGGCCCGGGTCTCGAGCCTGTGCACCAGCGCGTGCTGGTTGGCGTGGAAGGCCTCGCAGAGCGTGAACCGCCCCGGCTGCTCCACGAAGTAGTCGAGGCATCCCCAGCCCGCGTAGCCAAACCAGGTGGGAACCGTGTAGCCGATCATCTGACGAACGCCGGCGGAGTTCATGAAGGCCAGCGCGAGGGCGTCGGGGCCGTCGATGTTGCCCGCGAGGCAGTTGCCGATCGGCAGCCAGACCTTCGGGTTGGCCGACTCGATCGGGATCCGCACGCCGGCGGTGTCGAGACCCCAGAGCCTGCCACCGCCCGACCGAAACGAACCGTTGCGGTAGGAAAACCCGATCTGCCAGTCACGCTCCGTGGCATGGCCCGAGGTCACGAAGAGATCGGTGACGCCGTCGTTCCAGCGGGCCGCGAGGAGGGCGGTGGTGTCGTCGGGGCAGCGGGCCTCCACCGCATCGCCGCCGGCCGCCTTGCGGACCATCCGGTTTTGCACGAGCTCCGAATACCATTCCCCCTCGACGACACGATCCATCGCGAGCGAGGTGCCGGCCGTGACCCGCTTCACCACGAGAGGCTCGGCCTGCCTCGCGATGGTGAGGGCGTTGGCGGCATCGAAGCCGGTGAGGATGCCCCAGAGAACGTCGGTGTAGGGATCGTCGTCGAGCCGGCGGGTGAGCCGGTGCACCGTGGCGACGAACTCGCGGCTCGCCTCCTCCGGGCGGGCGACGAAGCAGGCATGGCGGGGCGGCGACCCGGCGAGCAGCCCGACCGTCTCCTCCGGGGTGGTCTTCCAGACGAGCACCTGCGGCCGCCGGCCACGATGCTTGTCGAGCAGGGCATCGACCACCTTGCCCCAGGCCGGGTCGTCGCGGGTCGATCGGGAGACGACGATGCAGTAGTCGCCGGGCCCGAGGGCGGCCGGCTCGTCGCCCGAGGCCGGCGGGCCGAGGCAGACCGCGGCGATGAGGGCGGGAAGCATCACGTGACGGGCGGCCGGGGCATTCATGCAAAGGCCCTTCGCAACAACTCGAGGCTTCTGGGCACCGCGGTCGCCGGATCTTCCTGTCCCTCGAACTCCAGCGACAGCCAGCCGCGGTAGCCGGCTTTTCGCAGGATCGCCGCGACGCGGTCGTAGTCGATCTCGAGCGAATACCACTTGCCGCCGCCGAAGTAGGTCTTGGCCTGCACCAGGCAGGCCCGCGGGGCGATCCGTTCCAGCTGCGGGTAGATGTCGTCGAGAAAGTTGCCGGTGTCGAGTGTGACCCGCAGCCAGGGCGAGTCGATCGCATCGACGATTCGCATCACTCCCTCGGCCGTGCGGCCCAGGCCCCAGTGGTTTTCGAGTCCGAGCACGACGCCGCATTCCTCGGCGGTCGGCAGGCAGGCCTCCAGCGCCGCGATCACCCAGCCGAAGGCCTCGTCGTCGGTGTGGCCGGGGAGCCGAGGCTCGATCCCCTTGTTGGCCATCAGGTCGTCGAATGATTTTGAAGTGCCCCAGCGACCGGTGTTGACCCGCATCGTCGGGATGCCGAGCAACGCGGCGAGCCGGATCGATCGGCAGGTCATGAGGACATTCTCACGACGGACGGCCGCGTCGGGGGAGACGAAACCCTGGTGCGTGGAGAGCCCGCAGAGTTCGAGGCCTTGGGAGAAGGCCCGCCGCTTGAGCGACTGGAGGTAGCCGGGCGACTGGTCCCGCATCTGCTTCTCGAGGATCTCGACGCCGTCGAAGCCCATGCGGGCGGCGGTGTCGATGCAGTCTTCGATCTCGACCCGCTGCTCACGGAACTGCCAGAAGGAATACGTGGAGACGCCGATCTTCGGCGGCCGATTCACGACCGGCTCGTCCGCCGCCGGGCAGGAGGCGACACCCCCTGCGGTGGCGGCGGCGGCGAGAAACGAGCGGCGGGTGCCCGAGGAAGGAGCCATGTCGATACCACCGGCCGAGACGGCCGCTCCCCGCTCGGGCAGATTTGTCTCTCCGCCCGTTATACTCGCCGCATGAACATCGAACGAGTGAAGTATGTGATCTGGGCCGCCGACATGGACCGGGCCATCGGTTTTTACCGCGATCTCTGCGGCGGCACCGTGCTCAAGCACAACAGCGTCATCGCGGAGGTCGAGATCAGAGGCTCCGTGATCGGCATCCACTCCGGGGGCGAGGGGAAACGCACCTGGACGGGTCTCAGCTTCCAGGTGCCGGACGTGATCGTCGCCGCCCGCGAGGTGGTGGCAGCCGGCGGTTCACTGACGCGGGAGCCCGAGCCGGAAAACGGTGAGCCGCCGCATCTCGCGATGTGCGTCGATCCGGAAGGCAATGAGTTCATGCTCTCGCGGAAACGCGGCTGACAGGCCGGCGGCCGTGCTTCCGCCGCTCGTCCCTCCCGAGGGCACCGCTTGGGGCTTTCCGCCGGGAGGGTAGCATCATCCTCCTATGAAACGTTCCCACGCGAAAAAGCCTTTCAAGCGACCGCAGCGACCGCCGCAGCCAACGGCCGCACCGGCGAAGCCAACGGCCGCCCAGCGGCCTGCGGGAGGGAAGCGGCCCGCACGGTCTTCCGACGACGCGCGACGGCATCAGGCCAAGACCGAGGAGATGTTTCACGGGCTGCGGGCCTGCGAGGCACTCTTTGCCAGGCGGGCCGCCGACGTGATCCGCGTGTATGTGACGGAAGCCCGCAGGCGACAGTTCGCCAGGCTCCTCGACTGGTGCGCCCGCGAGCGGAAGGGCTTCCAGATCGTGGCCGACGAGAATCTCGCGCGGCTGACCGGCTCGATCCACCACGAAGGCGTCGCGATCCTCGCCAAGGCGATCCGCCGCTGGTCGCTCGACGAGCTGCTGCGGGATCTGGCGGCGCGAAAAGCAGTCGGGCCGCTCCTCTATCTCGACGGCGTGCAGAATCCGCACAACCTCGGCTCGATCCTCCGCACCGCGGCCCATTTCGGCGCGGCGGCCATCGTGGGCCGCGCCGGTGAACTGCCCCCGCTCTCGCCGGCCGCGGTTCGTGTCGCCGAGGGCGCTGCGGAGTTTGTGCCGGTGTGTGACACCGCCGACCCGGTGGCCGATCTCCGCCGGCTCGCCAAAGACGGCTTCCGGATCGTCGCGACGTCGAGCCTCCGCGGCGGACCGCTCGGCAAGGCGAAGCTCGGCGGCCGGACGGTGCTCGTGCTCGGCAGCGAAGGGGAGGGCGTGTCGCGTCCGATCGAGGCGGTGGCGACCGAATGCGTGCAGATCCCGGGCACCGGCGCCGTCGAAAGCCTCAACGTGTCGGTCGCCTGCGGGGTGGTGCTCGCCGAGGTCTGGCGGCAGCAGCACTGATAGCCGGGCCCCGAGCCCCCGGGGATCGGGGACCGAGGATCGAGGATCGGGAACCGAGGATCGGGGATCGACTCCGTCGGTGACGATTCCCGATTCAGGCAGGTCGAGGCCCGGCGGTGAACCGCGAGGGGGCGAGAAACCCGATCGGATGCCGCGTGGCCCCGTCGAGGGCGAGATCGGCGAGCACCTCCCCGATCACGCTGGCAAACTTGAAGCCGTGCCCGGAGAAGCCGGCGGCGACGGCGACCTGCGGATGCGCCGGATGCAGCCCCACGAGGAAGTGGCCATCGGGCGACATCGTGTAGAGGCAGACCTCGTGCGCCGTCCGCCGGCGGCCCACGCCGGGGAGATGGTCCCCGAGCCAGCGCTCGATCAGGGCCTGCTCGTCGGGGTCGATCCGCCGGTCCACCTCCAGGGGATCGGCGACCACCTGCCCGCCACTGTGATTGGCGAGCTTGAGACCGCGGTGATCGAGCTGCGGGAAGCCGTAGAAAAATCCCTGCGGGGTGTCGAAGGCGAATGCCGGGAGCGCGGCCGCGGCCCCGGCCGTGAGGCCGCCGCCGGTCGCATACCAGAAGAGCGACTTGCGAAGCACGGTGAACGGAATCCCGGGCAGGCCGAGCAGCCCGCCGGCCCACGGCCCCGGACAGAGCACGAGCCGGGCTGCCGCGAGCGACTCCCTCGTCGTCTCCACCACCACGCCGTCACCCTCGAGCCGCCATCCGCGGACATCATGATCCGCTTCGATGAGCCCGCCATGTCGGCCGGCGATCTCCGCATGGCCGCGGACACACGCCTCGACGGCGAGATGCCCCGCCTCCTTCTCGAAGACCGACTCCCAGTCGTCCGGAATCCTCAGCGCCGGCCAGCGTGCCTGCGCCTCGCGAGCGGTGAACCGCTCCACGGCCAGGCCGTGATCGCGGGCCGAGCGGAGCGTGCCGGCGATCACGCCGCCCGTCGGCGGACCCGACGAGAGCAGGCCCGATTCGACCAACACCGGCCGGCCGGTGTCGTGCCCGAGGCTCCGCCAGAGATCCCGGGCCCGCCGCAGGAGCGGCACATAATCGGGATGCTCGAAGTAGGCGAGCCGGATCAGCCTCGACTGCCCGTGCGAACTGCCTCGCGCGTGCCCGACGGGGAAGCGGTCGATGGCCAGCACCCGGGCGCCGCGCAGGGCGAGATGCGCGGCGGCCGCCGTGCCCATGCCCCCGGCGCCGATCACGATCGCGTCAAAACGTCGCATGCACTTGCTTCCTGCGGCGCCGGCTCCGGGGACGAAAGTTCCGCCGGCAGGCTACAGCAGGCGGTTGTTCCGGAACCAGTCGCCCGTCTCGCGGAGGCGCTCGTCGAGCGAGGCCGTGGCCGCGAATCCGAGCTGTTCGCGGGCCTTCGTGGCCGAGGCCGCCCAGCTCCGGGCCGTGGCTTCCCGGAGCTTGTCGCGGGAGATGATCGTGGCCTGGCCGAGCAGGTTCCAGAAGCCCTCCACGACGGCCACCGCCGGCAGGGCGACCGTGGCCGGCAACGGGACCACGGCGACACCACGGCCGATCGCCTGGGCGACGCGCCGACCGAGTTCGTTGTAGGTGGGATGCTCGCGGTCATCGCAGGCGTGATAGATGCCCGAAGGCTCGTGCGGGTGACCATTCACCGGCCGCATCCGCTCGCCACGGTCGGCGGCCGCGAGCAGCAGCCTGACGAGATCGTCGACGTGAATCAGCGAGAGCGGCACCGGCCGCAGCCCCATCGGCAGGTGCAGGCGGACCGAGTTGATCATCTGATAGAGCGGAAGCATCTTCGTGTCGTACGGCCCGAACACGATCCCGGGCTGGACGGCGGTGATGGCAAGCCGGGTGGCCCGACCCCGCAGCGTCACGTCGCCGGCCAGCTTGCTCGCACCGTAGGCCGAGACGGGTGCGAGCCCGTCGCGCTCGTCGCGAACGGTGTTGCCGTTGGGGGACGGGCCGGCGGCTGCAAGCGACGAGACATGCACGAGCCGCGGAGGGGATTCAACCGCGGCGCAGGCGTCGGCGAGAGCGCCGACGGCCTGCGCGTTGACCGCAAAGAGCTCGGCCCGGCTGCGGGCCATGCAAAGGCCCCCCGCGTTGAACACCACATCGCAGCCGTCGAGTTCGCCCTGCCACGGTCCGACGTCGGCGAGGGAGCCATGGACGAGCCGCACGCCGTCGCGACGGAGATGCGCGGCGCGGGCGGGATCACGGACCAGGCAGCGAACCTCGCAGCCCCGGTCGAGAAGTCCGTCTACGAGATGGCGTCCGATGAAGCCGGTCGCGCCGGTGACAAAGGCGATGCGCATGGGACGGGTGCATTCCGAGGGTGCGGGACGGCCACTTCCTGCCACGCCACGGCTTTTCTGCCCTCCCAACGATTGCCAGCCGTCCGGGGGAATGCAAATCCCGTCGGAGTGGGCGGAAGAGGCCCTTTTTCCGATGGTTTTCCTGCGGGACGGCGGCGGTCGGGGCGGGATGAACATTTTCGGGCCCGACCGCCATAATGCCGCGGCGCACCCTCTGGCAGGCCTCGTCCATGCGAATCACCTTCATGCTGTCGGGCGGCTTCGTCGGGAGCATCCGGGGCTGCCGCATCGACACGACGACGCTGCCGCCCGCGGACCGGGGGGAGGTCGAGCGGCTCGTGGAGGCGAGCGGGCTGACGGAATCGTTCGAGCGGTTTTCGCCGGCCGGTCGCGACCACCGGCAATACGATCTCGCGATCGAGTGGGCGGCGCGGATGGTGCGGGTGTCGTGCGACGATGCCTGTCTCCCCGATGCCGCGCGGCCGCTCGTCGGCTTTCTCAGGGACCGGGCCGTGCCGCAGCCGCTCACCTTCGCGCTGCCCGAGCCGCCGGCGGCGAGGGAGGTAGAGGAGGGGAGTTGTGGCGAAGCGTGGGGCCGCTTCATCGGCGACGTGGTCGTGAAGTGGAACGGCGACGGCCGCGACATGACGCTTGTCGAGCCCTTCGCCTACGTCGATCCGCAGGCGGTGCGCTGGGATGCGCCGGCGGGCTCGGTGGTGAATGGCGCGAGCATCCCGCGAGCCTTCTGGTCGGTGATCGGCGGCCCCTTCGAGGGCCGGTTTCGCAATGCGTCGGTCGTGCACGACGTGGCCTGCGAGGACCGTAACCGGTCCTGGCAGGACACGCACCGGATGTTTTTCGACGCCTGTCGCTGCGGTGGCGTGGGGGCCGTGAAGGCCAACACGCTCTATTACGCCGTCTTTCACTTCGGGCCCCGCTGGCGGGTCGAGGAGCGGAAGAGCATCGTGGCAGGCCGACCGGCGACGGAGCGGGTGGTCCACGACGAAACGCCCGCTCCACCCACCGCGGCCGAGGCGGCGGCCATCGAACGCTACTTCGAGATGCATGCGGTCGATGCGGCGGCGATTCCGACGCTCCGCATCCCGACGACAGGAGAGACTCCGTGAAGGATCCCGCCGCCGGCGTGGTCTGTTCGTTTCTACCGCCGGCGGCGGTCGTCCACGTCGCGCCGCTGCTGGCCGCCTATGAACTGCACGTGCGGATCGCACGGCCGCGACGGACGAAGCTCGGCGACCACCGGCCGCCGGCCGTGGGCCGAACGGCACACCGGATCTCGATCAACTCGAATCTCAACCCCTATGCGTTCCTGACGACGCTGCTCCACGAGGTCGCCCACGCGGCCACCTGGGAGCGGCACCGGCCGCGGCGGCGGGTGCGGCCCCATGGCCCGGAGTGGAAGCGGGAGTTCGAGGCCATCCTCGAGCCGGTGGTCGGAGCTGGCGTTCTGCCCGACGAGGTGGCCGCCGCCCTCGCGCGGTCGATGCGGAATCCGGCGGCGGCGACCTGCAGCGATCGAGGACTCGCGCTGGCGTTGGCCCGCTACGACGAGCCGCCGGCCGGACGGGTGCGGGTGGAGGATCTGGTCGAGGGAACCTTCTTCCGGATCGAGAGCGGCCAGGCCTTTCGGGCCGACCGGCAGGTGCGCACCCGGCGAAAGTGCTTCGAGTGCGGCACCGGCCGCGAGTACCGCGTTCACGGCCTGTTGTTCGTGGAGCCGCTCGGCGAGGAGCCGGCGGTGGTGGCGACGACGGCCCGGCCCCGGCGACGGAAGCCGTCGAAACGCCGCCGCCGAGCCGGTTTCGGGGCGTGGTTCCGCTGATCGTGGTTCCCCTGATCAGCGGTCCTGATCAGCGGTCCTGATCAGCGGCCCTGAGGGGCCGCCGTGCCGCGGTTGTGCCGCCGGCGGACCGTATTGCCGTAGACGTGCAGCGGCCGATACGGCCGATTGAGCACGGGCGTGCTCTGGATCTGCTGGCGGGTTTCGCCGAACGTGACGATCCGGGGGTCGAAGCCGGTGCCGCTCGCGGCGATCGGGGAGACCGGCACGAGCGCGGCCGCGGCCACAGTTGCGATCACGATGGTACGCATGGGGTGTGGTTCTTTCGATGCAAGAGACCGGCCTGCCGGTCGATATCGGTCGGCCGCGACGCGCGACCTTGATGCTTTGCGAACCCCCGTGCCCCCCTGGCAGATTCCGTACGGCCCGCACCCGGGGCCGCGCCCGATCCCCCCGCAGGGAGGAATGGTGCGGCCGCACGCACGCGAATCGTGGTGTAGGGTGCCCGCGCGAGTCGGCGACCGCCGCCACCCTCCCAAAGGATGCAGCGATCGGTCGCTTTTCGATAGACTCGCGGGGGCGGGCTCGCCGAGGCCTTTTCTCTTCGCCAGGAATCGTATCGATGCACGTCGTTTTGCCGGGTTTTCAGCGTCTGCTCCTCGTGGCCTCAGCGGTCGCGGCGGCGACCTGTGGCGTCGCGCGGGCCGAGGCCACCGCACACCCCTCCGCCGTCGATGCCGTGAAGAAGGCGTCGGCCGCCTATGCGGAGGCCTTCACCAAGGGCGACTTCGCGGCGCTCGCCGATCGATGGACGAGGAGCGCGGAACTCCTGGAGGGAAGCGCGACGCTCCTGGGCCGCGACACGATCGTCGAGTCGATCAAGGCCTGGCGGCTGCGGCATCCTGAAGCGTCGCTCGAGATCGACGTGAACGACGTCGAGGTGCTCGCCGAGCCGCTGGCCCGGGTGGAGGGTGTGATGCGGTTTCGGCAGAAGCCGGGAGACAAGCCCCAGGAATCCCGATTCACCGGGCTGTGGGTGCGGGAGGGCGAGACATGGCGGATCGCGGAATCACGTGTGATCCCCGCCCACAAGACCGCACTCGACGAACTCGACTGGATCCTCGGCACCTGGCAGGCCGAGGTGGCCGATCGGGCGACCATCGAACTCACGTACGAAAAAGCCCTTGGAGGCTATGCCATCGTGGGCCGGGTGAAGATCATGCCGAAGGCGGGCAGGGCCTCGTTGATGCCGAACGGCATCGAGGCGATGGAGGTGATCCATGCCGATCGCGACGCGGGGCTGATTCGCTCGTGGATCTTCGACTCGACGGGAGCTCGCGCCGAAGGCTTCTTCGAATGGGACGGCACCTCCTTCGAGAAGGTGATGACGGGGACGCCTTCCGACGCCGTGCGTGGTCGCGTGGCCAAGTGGGTGCAGGTGATCGCGCCCTCGGGCGAGGGCCGGGTGACCACGCACATGATCGAACGGTCGATCGACGGCGTGGAAGTGCCGGACGCGGCCCCGCTCAACTTCAAGAAAATCCGGTAGGTCGCCGCGGCCGGGCGGAAGGTCGTCGGCGGGGAAACGATTTTGGCGGGAAACGAGTACTGATCCGAGGAGATGAATCGATGCGTGCAACTGGCAGATCGTCGGGTCGGTGTGGCTTGGTGATGTCGCTGGCGGCGGTGGCCTGCCAGATGCTCGTGCCAGCCGCGGTCTGGGCCCACGGCGGTGGCGGTGGTCACGGCGGTGGCGGCGGGGGTCGCTCGATGGGGGGTGGCGGCGGTGGTCGCTCGATGGGCGGTGGCGGTTTCGGCGGCGGCGGTTTCGGCGGCGGCGGTGGTCGAGATTTCGGCGGCGGTGGCGGCCGAGATTTTGGCGGCGGCGGCGGCCGAGATTTTGGCGGCGGTGGCGGCCGAGATTTTGGCGGCGGCGGCGCTGATTTCCGCGGTGGCGACTTCGGCGGCGGTCGTGGGATCGACGGCGGGCGGCCGCTCGATGGCGGCGGCCGGCTCGATGGCGGTCGCCCGCTCGACGGCGGCGCGGCCCGCGATTTGGGCGGCAGCCACTTCGCCGGCGCGGGGAATCTCTCGCGGGCTGACTTTCAGAAAATCGCCGGGCAGGGCGTCGGGCGGGATGGCCTCGGCCGCGATGCGGTCCGCCCCTATTCCGCCGGCCGTCTCGCCGATCGTGGCGACACGATCCGCAACAACTTCTACAACGGCGGCTGGTACGGCGGCCGGGGCTGGTATGGCAACCACTTCAATGCGTGGTGGCCGGGCGGATGGTGGGGCGGCGGGGGCTTTGGTGTCGGGATGCTGGCGGGCCTCGCCTGGGGCGATCTCGCGGGCTGGGGCGGCTATGGCGCCGCGCCCGTCGCCTACGGTTACGGCACGAACGTCTGCTACCAGGACGACGGCGTCTACGTGCAGGGCACCCGCGTCGGTTCCGCCGAGGAGTATGCCCAGCAGGCATCCGCGATCGCGGCCCAGGGCGGGGCCGACGTCAAGGTCGCCGCCGACGACCAGTGGCGTTCGCTCGGGGTGTTCGCGCTCGCACGCTCCGAGGAGACGAATCCGAGCACCTTCATGAGCCTGGCCATCGACAAGGCCGGTCTGCTGCGGGGCACCTACTACGACGCCGTTTCCGACTCGACCCAGAACATCACGGGCAAGGTGGAGAAAAAGTCGCAGCGGGCCGCCTGGACGATCGCCGACAAGAAGACGCCGGTTTACGAGGCGGGGCTCTCCAACCTCACGCAGCAGCAGTCCACGATCCTCGTGCATCGCGACGGAGGCAAGGTGGAGCAGATGCTGCTCGTGCGCGTGCAGGACAAGGGCAAGAACGGAGCAGACGCCGGGGCCGGTGGCCCGGCGGCGGCGAGCCGTCCCGCGGGGCCGGCCGACGACGGGGCCGACGAAGGGGCCGACAGCGACGGGGGCGCCGGCTGATGCCGTCGGGCCGGGTGGTGATCGCCGTTGTGCTGTCCGGCGTGGCGCTGGCCGCGTCGGGCACGACCGTTCGCGGGCAACCGGCGGCGGCCGTGGCGACGGTCGCGTCGTCGGAGGCCCAGCGGTTTGCGGCGGGCACCTGGCTCGACCTCACGCATTCATTCGACGCCGCGACGATCTACTGGCCCACCGAGAAGGGCTTTCTCTTCGAGGCGGGCAAGAACGGGCCGACACCGAAGGGCTACTACTACGCCGCGAACCGGTTTGCGACCGCCGAGCACGGCGGCACCCATCTCGACGCGCCGCGTCACTTCGCCGAGGGGCGTCACACCGCCGACCAGATCGAGCCGTGGCGGCTGGTGGGCGAGGCGGCGGTGATCGACGTCACGCGGCAGTGCGCGGCCGATCCGGTCTACGAGGTGACGGCTGACGACCTCGTGGCGTGGGAGCGGAAACACGGCCGGCAGCTCGTCGATGTGATCGTGCTCCTGCGGACGGGCTGGTCGCCGCGGTGGGGCGACCGCAAAGCCTATCTCGGCACCGACGTGCTCGGCCCGGAGGCGGTGCCGCTGCTGAGGTTTCCCGGGCTTGCGGCCGACGCCGCGAAGTGGCTCGTGGAGCATCGCCGGGTGCGGGCGGTGGGCATCGACACGGCCAGCATCGACCACGGCCCGTCGAGCCTGTTCGGTTCGCACGTCGCCCTCTGCTCGGGCGACGTGCCGATCTTCGAGAATCTCGACGGCCTCGAACGGCTGCCGGAGCAGGGGGCGTTCGTGGCCGCCCTCCCCATGAAGATTGCCGGCGGCAGCGGCGGTCCGCTCCGTGTGCTGGCCCGGTTGCCCGACCCCGACGACGAATAACCCGCGGCGGGATCCCGGGCCGGGCCGGGCCGGGCCGCCACTCCAGGCGGTACGGTCGCCCCTGGGCTGGACAGAACCGACGCAATCGTCGATAGTCCTTCTGGGTGGCAAGGCGAGGGGCACTCGGTGCCCTGCAACATCGGTTCACAACGGAGGAATTCCGCCATGAAGCGTCGCGCCCGCCACTCGTGCTCCAGTCGTTCCGCTCGGGCATCGCTGCTTGCCGAAAGGCTCGAACAGAGGGCCATGTTGGCCGCCGATCTCGGGTCGGCCGTCCGCCAACTCGTCTGGAACGGCGCCCCCGTTACAACCCGCGCCGATGCGTGGATCGTGAGAGCCGACACGCCCGCCGTCGCGGTGCGGGCCGGCTGGACGGCGGCTCCGCTCGGACAGGGATTCTTCTCGGTGACCGCTCCCGGGGTGTCGGCCGCCGAGGTGGGTAACTGGGCGACCTCGACCGCCGGCGTGCGGTATGTCGAGCCCGACGCGGTGATCACGACCTCGGCCACGCCCAATGACCCGTCGTTGCGGCAGCTCTGGGGAATGAACAACACGTCGCAGACCGGTGGCGTGGCCGACGCCGACATCGATGCGCCGGAGGCATGGGATGTCTCCACGGGATCCCGCTCCGTCGTGGTCGCGGTCATCGACACCGGCATCGACTACCGGCACTCCGATCTCGCGGCCAACATGTGGCGCAACCCCGGCGAGGTGGCCGGCGACGGCATCGACAACGACGGCAACGGCTTCGCCGACGACGTCTACGGCTGGGATTTCGCCAACAACGACGCCGATCCCTTCGACGACCAGGGGCATGGCACGCACGTCGCCGGCACGATCGGCGCCGTGGGCAACAACGGCATCGGTGTGGCGGGCGTGAACTGGCAGGTCTCGATGATGGGGCTCAAGTTCCTCGGGGCCGACGGCAGCGGCTCGACGAGCGCCGCCATCGCCGCCATCAACTACGCCACGCGGATGCGGCGTGATTTCGGCATCAACGTCGTCGCGACCAACAACAGCTGGGGTGGCGGCGGGCCCTCGGCGGCGCTCCGCGATGCGATCGCGGCGGGCGAGGGAGTCGGCATCCTGTGCGTCGCCGCGGCGGGCAACGAGGCGACCAACAACGACGCCACGGCGTCTTATCCGTCCGGATATGCGAGCATCTCGGTGGCCGCGACCGACTCGTCGAACCGGTTGGCGTCGTTCTCAAACTACGGCGCGACGACGGTCGATGTCGCGGCGCCGGGCGCGGGCATCCTCTCCACGACGCCCAACAACACCTACTCGACCTACAGTGGCACCTCGATGGCCACGCCCCATGTGGCGGGCCTCGTGGCGCTGCTTGCGGCCGCGAATCCGCAGGCGACGTCGGCGGAGATCCGCTCGGCGGTCCTCTCCACGGCGGTGCCCGTGTCGAATCTCGCGGGAAAGGTTGCCACCGGCGGACTGATCAACGCCCGGGCCGCCCTGAATGCGATCACCGCGATCGCCCCGCCGGCGCCGCCGGAGCCCCCGGCTCCTCCGCCGGCTCCCGCCCCGACGGCCGACGTGATCGATGTCTCCCCCGATCCGAGGACGACCGCTGTTTCAGGCGTCGTCGTGCAGTTCAGCGCGGCGGTGTCGGGATTCGATGTCGCCGACCTCTCGCTGACCCGCGACGGCGCGGCTGTGTCGCTCGGCGGGGTCACGCTCTCCACGACCGACAACGTTCGCTGGACGATCGACGGCCTGACCAACGCGACCACCACGGCGGGGACCTACGTCCTCACCGTCAGCGCGGCGGGCAGCGGCATCACGTCGGTTGACGGTGGCGTGGCCCTCGCGGACTCCGCGGCGGATGAGTGGGTGACTCGCGCCCCCACGCTCGTCGATGCCGGCGACACGATGTCGTCGGCCGCGGTGGTGTCGGTGACGTCCGGTGAACTCCGGCTCTCCGGGCGGATCGGCGACGGAACCGCCGGGGCCCGTGACGTGGACATGTATCGCGTGCGGCTCTCGGCCGGCCAGTCGTTCGTAATCGACATCGACGCCCAGTCGCTCGCCGGCGGTTCGACGCTCGACAGCTACGTGCGGCTGTTCGACGGTTCCGGCAGGGAAATCGCCCGCAACGACGACTCCGGCGGTTCGCTCGACAGCTACCTCTCCTATCGGGCCGCGGCGGCCGGAACGTTCTACGTCGGGATTTCCGGCTACCGGAACTCCAGCTATTCGCCGAGCCGACTGGGCTGGGGACGGAACGGCTCGACCGGCGTCTATTCGGTGCGGTTCGCGTTCTCGTCCACGGCGGGTGGGCGGATGACGGCATCCGGATCGCGGGATGCGGGGGCCTTGACCGCCGCCGATTCTGCTTTCGCGGCCTACGGCGCGAACTGGATGGCCGCGTTGCCCGCGGCACCCGGCGGTCAACGCGCTCGCCGCACCTGCGGGTGACGGCCGCTCGACCGCTGACTGTCCGTGGCCAAAGTCATCCCTGACAATCCTGTTGGATGCGGGGATGGTCGGAGGTGCTCGCGACGTCTGGAGAGGGACGTCTGGTGAGAGACGCGTAGAGAGGGCGTCTGGAGAGGGACGTCTGGAGAGTGCGTCTGGAGAGAGACGCTTAGAGGGGGCGTCTGGTGAGGTCGGGGCTGCCCATGCCCCGTCGCCGGACGCTCACTCCGCCCCTCCCGGGCTCCGTTCGCTCGATGCTGGCTGCGCTACGGCATCCATGCCTTCGCTGGCCAGCAACGCCGGCTCGCGGGGCATGGGCAGCCCCTCCCGGCACCCCGTTTTTTGAGTTTGTATGTTGCGATTCGAGCCCTCCATTGCAGGCTGAACGCTGGGCTGCCGGGGTCAGTAGCCGGGGTCAGTAGCGCGGCACGGCCGGATCGACGTGCTCGCTCCAGGCGTCGATTCCCCCTGCCATGCTCTGAGCGCGGGGAAATCCACGGTCGCGGAGCCATTTCGTCACGCGGAGGCTCCGCATGCCGTGATGGCAATGCACGATGATCGGCCGCGACGTGTCGCCGGAGAGCCGGGCCGAGAGTTCAGCGACGCGTTCGGGCAACTCCTGCATGGGAATCAGCACCGCGGCTTCGATGCGGGCTGTCTGATGCTCCTCGGCCGTGCGGCAGTCGAGCAGGAGCGGAGCCGGCGCGGCGGCGTGCAGGGCGGCTGCGGCGTCGGTCACGGTGATTTCGAGCGGCAGTTCTGTCATCGGGGGCGACTCCGCGGGAGGGCGTGGATCAGGCAGTGGTCGTCGCGGGCCGGGTTGCTGTCGTCGCCCCGCTGGTCGCCCGCCGTCCGCGGACGCCGGCCGCGAGCCGGTCGAGCAGCCGCACGCTCGCGTCCCAGTCGAGGCAGGCGTCGGTGATCGACT
>SXWC01000010.1 GCA_005789975.1 Planctomycetaceae bacterium | reverse complement strand
GAGAGCGGGAAGGGTGAGAGCGGGAAGGGCGAGAGCGGGAAGGGCGAGAGCGGGAAGGGCGAGAGCGGGAAGGGCGAGAGCGGGAAGGGCGAGAGCGGGAAGGGTGAGAGCGGCAAGGGTGAGAGTGGCAAGGGCGAGAGTGGCAAGGGTGAGAGCGGCAAGGGTGAGAGCGGGCAGGGTGAGAGCGGGCAGGGTGAGAGCGGGAAGGGCGAACAGGCAGCGGGTGCCGAGAGCCAAGGCCAGCAAGGAGAGGGAGAGGGAGAGGGAACGGGGCAGGGACAGCCGAGAGAAGGCCAGGGCAGCGAAGGCCAGCCGCAGTCGGGCGCTGGCAAGCCGGGCGCGGGCCCCGAGGGAAATCAGCCACAGTCACCGGAGAAATCCGGCGCGGGACAACAGGGCGATCAAAACAATCCAGCGGCCGCAGGTGAGCAGGCGTCGAAAGATGGCAACAAGCGGGGAGAAGGTCCGGGCGCAGAACCCGCCGGCGAAGCCGCTGGCAAGCCCGGCCAACAGCCCGGCCAACAACCCGGCCAAACCGCCGGTCAGGGGAAAGAACAGGGCTCAGGCGAAGCCGGGCAGCCCGGTGAAGGTTCACAGGCGGCGGCCGGCAGCCGGTCTGGCGACGGCGGATGGGCCGGTCGACGCGACGCAACAGCCGGTGGCGAGCGGCGCGACCGCGACATGGAGTGGGGCGAACAGGATCTCGCCAACGCCCGAAACGCCGCCGACCTCGCGATCGAGCACCTGCGGCAGTCGGTCGATTCGGGCGATACCACCGTGCTCGACGAACTCGGCTGGACGCCGCAGCAGGCCCGCGACTTCCTCGCCCGGTGGGAGGCGATGCAGCGGATGGCGCGAAACGGCGACGCGCGGCAGCGCGGCGAGTTCGAACAGGCGGTGAGGAGCCTGGGCCTGCGGCCCGGCGGCGTGCGGAGCAACCGCGACGTGCCCAGCGACGTGAAGGGGGGGCAGGCGGAGGGCCGGCGGAGCCGCCCGCCAACCGACTACCGCGAGCAGTTCAAAGCCTTCATGCAGGGCGCGGCAGCCGAATGAGTCAACTGTACGCCGGTCCGCGGTATCTGGTGTCGTTCGGCCCCAAGCGGGTCCCGCACTGCTTCACCGACGTGCTCATCCTGGGCGGGGGGCTGGCGGGTCTTCGCGCGGCGCTCGCCGTCGATCCACGGCTTTCCGTGACGGTCGTCACCAAGGACGACCTGCAGGGCTCGTCGAGCCAGTGGGCGCAGGGTGGCATCGCCGGCGTCGTCGATCCCGAGGACCGCTTCGACAACCACGTCGCCGACACGCTCACCGCGGGCTGCGGGCTGTGCCATGCCGACGTGGTCGATGCGGTGGTTCGCGAGGCGCCCGGCCGGATCGCCGAACTGATCGCCTGGGGCACGCGGTTCGACGAGCAGAACGGCGCGCTTGAACTCGGCCGCGAGGGCGGACACAGCCACCATCGCATCGTCCACGCCCTCGGCGACGCGACGGGGCGCGAGGTGATGCGGGCCGTGATCGAACAGGCCCGCAAGCTCGACAACCTCGCGGTGTGGCCCGACACCTTCACGATCGACCTGATCACCCACGAGTCGGTCTGCCGCGGTGCGCTCGTCTGGAATCCGAAGCATGGCAAGACCTTCGTCTGGGCGAGGCGAACGATCCTCGCCACGGGGGGCGCTGGCCAACTCTATCGGGAATCGACCAATCCGCCGGGCTCGAGCGGCGACGGCATGGCCCTCGCCTGGAGGGCGGGGGCCGTGCTCCGTGACATGGAGTTCATGCAGTTTCATCCGACGGTGCTCTACATCGCCGGTGGCGCGCGGAGCCTGATCACGGAGGCGGTTCGCGGAGCCGGAGCGCATCTCATCGACCGCGACGGCAGGCGGTTCATGCCGGAGTTCGACCCCCGCGGTGAACTCGCTCCGCGTGACGTCGTCTCCCGCGCGATCACCGTCGTCATGCAACGCACGCACCACGCCAATGTTTTTCTCGACCTCTCGCATCTCGATCCCGATGTCGTGCGGCGGCGGTTTCCCGGCATGGCGGCGATCTGCGCGAAGTTCGGTCTCGATCTCGCCCGCGATCGCATCCCCGTGCGGCCGGGAGCCCACTACATGATCGGTGGCGTGTCGATCGACACGGCCGGAAGGACGAGCATTCCCGGCCTGTACGCGGCGGGCGAGGTGACATCGAGCGGCCTGCACGGCGCGAACCGGCTGGCGAGCAACAGCCTGCTGGAGGGCCTGGTCTACGGCGCCCGGGCCGGCGAGGCGGCAAGTGCGGAGGTGCTCGCGGAGGGGCCGCCGGCGGGCGAAGAGTTTCGTGTGCCCCCGATCGCGGAATCGCCTGCCGTTCTCGACCAGGGCAACGGCACCGACGTGGCCGCGCTCGATCTCGCCGACATCCGCAACTCCCTGCGGGCCGTCATGTGGCGGCATGTCGGCGTGGAGCGAACCGGCGAATCACTCGCCGAGGCGCTGACCACCGTGGAAAGCTGGTGTCGCTACGTCTTGCCGCGGCAGTTCGCCGATCCTCAGGGCTGGCAGTTGCAGAACATGCTGGAGGTGGCCCGGCTGATGATCCGTGGGGCGATCGACCGGGCAGAGACACGAGGCGTGCACTTCCGCGCCGACCATCCCGATACGAGCGACGCCTGGCGAACGCACATCGCATGGCAGCGAGGCGATACGTCACCCCGGCTGGAGCGGCTGCCGTAGCAGACTGTGGGACACGTCTGCCATCGACCGTGGAAACCCGCGGCGTTTCCACCGGTCGATCCAGCGGACAAAGGTCATGGATGCAATCCTCTCCGGCACGGGGGGTGCCGGAGGTGCTCGCGACGCCTCGTGAGGGTCGGGGCTGCCCATGCCCCGTCGCCGGACGCTCACTCCGCCCCTCCTGGGCTCCGTTCGCCCGATGCCGGCTGCGCTGCGGCATCTCAGCCGAGCGACTTCCGCAGGTCCGTCGCGGTCTCGAGTGACGCCGCGTCGCCGGCTTGCTTCAAGGCGTCCATGAGCCGGTCGGCGAGCCAGCGGGCGTCGTCGATCCGCTTTGCGTTCTGGAGCCGCCGCACCGTGGCCTGCAGAGCGGTCAAGGCGTTGTCCCTCGTGCCAGGCTGGAAGATCAGCCCGCGGGCGGTTCGTTCAGCGGCCGTCCGCCAAGCCGCGCGGGCCGGTCCGTTCTTGTCCGCATCGAGCGCGTCGACCGCGGCCACGAACATCGAAACAATCTCCTTTGAGTCCTCGGGCTTGATCGGTTCGCCCGCGGCCGGTTCGGCGAAGATGATTCGATAGATTTGGTTGTCCTGGCCGGGGGCGACCGCACGCCCCTGAACGATCAGGGTCGTCCGCAGCCCGTCAGCGATCAGGCTGGGATCGGCTCCCGATGCCGCCATGCGCGACAGCGTCCCGGCTGTGGCGACGGCGAATCGTCGGCGTTCGGCGGGCGTCGCCGTTTGGGGCATCAGTCCGTCATCCATCGACGCGAGCAGCACCGCATAGGCTGCCGGATGGTCGGAAAAGCCGCCGGCCGCTTCCTTGGCGGCCGTTTTCCAATCGGCCGGTTTCGCGGCTGCGGCTCGCATCGCCGCCGCGCGGTCGAGCCAGGCCGCGAAGTCGAGCGGGCAGGCCCGGCAGGCCGCGGCGAGGATGTCGGCCCGCTCGTTCTGGTCGGCGAGAGCCGCCACGGCGCGGAGCCGCTCGGCGGCGACGAACCGTTCGGGATTCTTCTGCACGGCCTGCATGAGGGGCATGAACCAGGCCCGGGTGCCCCAGGTGGTGTGGATGCCGTCGTGCCGACTGCTCTCAGCCCAGCCGGAGATGTCGTTGTTGAGCGCCCAGGAGCGATCCTCCCGCTGCCAGATGAACGCGCAGTGGCCGGGCTGCCCGACCGGCAGTGCCGGCACGCCGAAGGCCTGGCACATCGCCGAACCAAACTTGGAAATGCCGCCGCAGACCGCGCCGTATTCCAGGATCAGCGGCAGCGTGACCGGCTTGGAGTCGTAAAACTTCGCCTCGTCCTGCACGCTCGCGCCGCTGCGGTTCTTCTCCGTGTACTGCACCATGAACGCCGCCTCACCGATCTTTCCTCGGTTCTTGAGATCACCGCGGATCGCGCCCCTGGCCCAGACGAGTTCGTCTTCCCGCGCCCAGCTGCCGACGACGTACCGCATTTCCCAGGCGGTGAGTTCCCGGAACGAGGGAAAGAGGACTCCAGCGGCGTTCCAGTCACGAAATGCCCGGTATCGTGGCAGGGCTTCGATCGGCTGCTTGTCGGCGAACGACGTGACGGGGGCGGCGAACGTCATCGCCGTGGCCACGGCGATCCGGAGCGGCACCCCCGACTTCGCCTCCGCGTCGTCCTCGACGATGCCGCAGAGGAGGCCGACGGCCTGCGGCCAGCGGTTTTCCGAGGGATCGCCCGCGGAGAGGAGCGTCTGCAGGGCGTCGCGATCACCGAGCAGCCACGCGAGGGCCTGCGGATGGTCGGCCGCCAGCGATTTTCGCCCCTGTTCACCGACGCGCTCGAGCAGGGTCCACTGCATGATGGCGAGCGAGCCCTCGGCCCCCGAGGCATAGAGCGTCACGGCCTTGGTTGGCGCGCCGCGAACCTGTTCCTGCACCGTTTTCGCGAGAGCCCCGAACGCCTTGTCGAGCTCGCCCGCGGTTGCGGCTTCCACCACGTCGCCGGCTCGCGCCAAGACGGGCTCTGCGGCCACCAGCCAGAATGTGCCGGCCGTCAGGCAGATCGCCACTCCATGGGCTCTCGAGCAAAGCATGCGAAACTCTCGTGTGACAGGGGGATTGAGCACGGTCGAATCTAACCGATTCGAATCGGCTCCGCGATCCTCGGTCCAAGGTTCGCCGCCGCTCCCGGACGCGTCCCCGAGCGGCTTGGCGTCCCGCCTTGCCGGGATCGGCCCCGTCGGAAACAATGAGCGTCTCCTGGAGTGATCCCCCCGCATCGGAAAACCATGACCCCACGCCCATCCGTCTCTTCCGGCGAGGCCATGATCGAGGCCGATGGCCTCAGCAAGTATTACGGCGACTTCATCGCCATTGAAGACGTCTCGTTTCGCGTCCCCCGCGGCGAGATCGTCGCTTTTCTCGGCCCGAACGGCGCCGGGAAGAGCACCACGATGAAGATCCTCACCGGCTACCTCGCCCCCACCACTGGCACCTCGCGGATCGCCGGCCACGATATGTCGACCGACCGGCTCGCCGGAGCCGAGCGGCTCGGCTACCTGCCGGAGAACGGCCCGCTCTATCCCGACATGACGCCCCGCGGCCTGCTCGAGTTCTTCGCCGACGCCCGGGGCATGACCGGCTCGCGGAAGAAGGAGCGGATCGAGGCGGTCGTGAAGCAGTGCGAACTCGGCAGCGTGATCGGCAAGGCGATCGGCAAACTCTCGAAGGGCTATCGGCAGCGGGTCGGCATGGCGCAGGTCCTGCTCCACGAGCCCGACGTGCTGATTCTCGACGAGCCGACCAGCGGCCTCGATCCCAACCAGATTCGCGAAGTCCGTGAGACGATCCGGCGGCTTGGCGAGCGAAAAACGATCCTCCTCTCGACCCACATCCTGCAGGAGGTCGAGGCGCTGGCCGACCGCGTGATCCTGATCGCCGACGGCCGGATCCGCTTCGACGGCAGTCCGGCCGATCTGCGGCGGGACGGCCGCAGCCTCGACGAGCGGTTCCACGAACTGACCCGTTCGGCCTGATGTCGACCCGGGCCGGCTCCCGCGGCTCCTCATCCGTCTTTCCGTCACCGCATGACCCACCGCTGAAAACGCTTTCGCACGAGGGACCGACACCATGAAATGGCACGTTTTGGACGCCGTCTTCAAGCGGAACTTCGTCGCCTATTTCTCGAATCCCACCGGCTACGTCTTCATCTGCGTGTTTGTGCTGCTCGGCTCGCTGGCGGCCTTCTGGCCCCCCGAGTTCTTCAACTCCAATCTCGCCAACCTCGACCAACTCAACCGCTACCTGCCCTACATCCTGCTCGTCTTCGTGCCCGCCATCACGATGAGCGTGTGGGCCGACGAGCGGCGGCAGGGGACCGACGAACTGCTGCTCACGATTCCGGCGAGCGACTGGGAGGTCGTGTTCGGCAAATACCTCGCGGCGGTCGGGATCTACACCGTGGCGCTCGGCTTCTCCTGCATCTGCAACCTGATCATTCTGTTGAGTTGGGGCACGCCCGACGCGGGGCTGTTCCTGGCCAACTACCTCGGCTACTGGTTTGTCGGCCTGGCGATGCTCGCCGTCGGCATGGTGGCGAGTTTTCTGACGGCCAACCTGACGGTCGGATTCATCCTCGGGCTGATGTTCAATGCGCCGCTGGTGCTCGCCGAGCAGGCCGGCACCGTGATGGGGCCCGCGGCCGCGTCACGGGTGAAGTCTTGGAGCATTGCTGAAAACTTCTCCGATTTCGGCCGCGGTGTGGTGAGTCTGTCGTCGGTGGCCTACTTCCTGGCGATCGTCGCGGTCTGCCTCTATCTCGCGATGGTGCTCATCGGTCGGCGGCACTGGACGGGCCGTCGTGACGGCAGCCCGATGGGCCTGCACTATCTGGCCCGCACGGCGGGGCTGCTCGCGGCCGTGGTGGGCGGGGTGCTGCTTTTCCGGGCGGCCGACGTGCAGGCCGACCTGTCGCAGGAACAGATCAGTTCGCTCTCGCCCGACACGCGTCGTCTGCTCCGCACCCTGGAGGCTGCGCGGCCGATCAGCATCAAGGCTTACGTCAGCCCGACGGTTCCCGAGGACTACGCACAGACGAGAATCAATCTCCTCAACACGCTGCGGCATGTGGAGCAACTCGGCCGCGGCAAGGTGAACGTCGAGGTGATCCCGACCGAGCCGAGGACCGAGGAGTCGGCGCTCGCCAGCCAGCAGTACGGAATCGAGCCGCAGCGGGTGATGTCGCGGGTGCGCGGAACCTATCGCAACGACCAGGAGATTTTCCTCGGATGTGCGATCACCAGCGGTCTGGAGAAGGTCGTGGTGCCGTTCTTCGATCGCGGCACGCCCGTTGAATACGAGCTCATCCGCTCGATCTGCACGGCGGCCCAGCAGAAACGGAAGCGGCTCGGAGTGCTCACGACCGATGCCAATCTCTATGGCGGCTTCGACATGATGGGCGGCCAGCAGCGGCCGCGGCAGGCCATCGTCGAGGAACTCGAGAAGCAGTACGACGTCGTGCAGGTGGACGCCTCGGCGCCGATCGCCGAGACCTACGACGTCATTCTCGCGGTGCAGCCGTCGTCGCTCGGCCCGGAGCAGATGGCCAACTTCGTCGCCGCCGTCAAGGCGGGCCAGCCCGTCGCGATCTTCGAAGACCCGCTCCCCGTGATGATGCAGGGCGTGCCCGGCACCTCCCAGCCGCGGCGGAGCCCGATGGGGCCGATGGCGATGTTCGGCGGGCCGCAGGGGCAGCCGAAGGGGGACATCAACACGCTCTGGGAAGTGCTCGGCGTCAAACTCGCCTCGGGTGGTGGTCGGCCGGCGATGGGGGCGATGGGCACGGCGCCCTTCATCATCTGGCAGAGCTACAACCCGCATCCCAAGCTGCTTCTCGAGGATGAGTTTGTGTTCATTGACGCCGCGCTCGGTGCCGACGGGGGCGACAAGGGGGCGGGCTTCAACGCCGAGCAGCCGATCACCAGAGGGCTCCAGGAAGTGCTCTTCCCCTTTCCGGGCGGACTCGAGAAGGCGGCCGGAGCGGAGGTGTCGTGGACGCCCTTGGCGCGGACGGGCAAACAGTCGGGAACGATCGAGATCGATCGTGTCGAGCAGGCGATGCAGGGGGGCGACTCGCAAATGTTGCGGGTGTTCGAGAAGCCGGGCGACGACACGATGACGTTGGCCGCAGCGGTTGAGCGGGCGGCGGCCGGCGGCGAGGAGGGGGCGGCCGGGGGCGGGGCGATCCGGGCCGTCGTCGTGGCCGACATCGACCTGCTTTCGAGCGTTTTCTTCGGCCTCCGCAGCCGTCGCGACGACATGTTCAACTTCGATTTCGACAACGTCACTTTTGCCCTCAATGTGCTCGACTGGCTGGCCGAAGACGACCGGTTTGTCGAGGTCCGCAAGCGGAAGCCCAAGCACCGCACGCTGGAGCGGATCGAGGATGCCGTGGCGAGTGCCCGCGAAAATGCCGAGAAGCAGAGGGCGCTGTTCATCGCCAAGTTCGACGAGGCCGAGCGTGAGGCCAGCGACGCGATGCAAAAGGAGGTCGGGGCGTTCGAGAAGAAGATCAAGGAGATGGAAGAGCAGGGCGACACCGATCCGCAGGCGGCGATGCAGGCGATCCAGCAACTGGCCAGCAGCCAGCGGCTCGCCCAGCGGAAGCTCGACACGAAGATCGAGCAGCTCCGTCGCAAGCGGGATGCCGAGGTGGAGAAGGTCGAACGGGAACTCGACTCCACGATCCGTCGGGAGCAGGATTGGCAGAAGTGGTTGGCGGTCATCCTGCCGCCGATTCCGCCGATGGTGGTGGCGTTCTTCGTCTTTTTCCGCCGCCGCGCGCTCGAGCGCGAGGGCGTGGCGAAATCACGGCTCAGGTGAAGGGGAGAAATCGATCGATGAACGGACACCGCGAAACGATGGAACATACGAAACGATCCACGGACGGAGGTCTGTCGCCCGCCATGCGGCGAACGGCGGGATTCCTCGCCGTGGGCGCCGGTCTCCTGGCCCTGGGGGGCTGGCTGAACCTGCGGCCGAGCCTGCGGCAGAGGGCCGTCGTCGGGGAGGCGGAGCAGGCCAGGGTGTTGTTTCCCGAACTGGCCGACGCGACGAAGGCGGCGAGCCTCGAGATCGTGTCGTTCGACGACGAGACGGCGACGCTCAAGCCCTTCAAGGTGGTGCGGTCGGGGGGCGTGTGGGTGCTCCCGGCGCACGAGAACTATCCCGCCGACGCCAAGGACCAGCTCGCCGCAGCGGCCACCGAACTCATCGACCGACCGGTGCTTGACGTGATCACGGACTCCCCCGGGGACCACGAGACGTACGGGGTGATCGAGCCCGACCCGGAGAAGATCAAGGTCGGCATGACGGGCGTGGGACAGCTCGTCGAAGTCCGCGACGCCTCGGGCAACAAGCTCGCCCGGCTGATCGTCGGCAAGGAAGACAAGCCGCCGGCCGGTGCGGCCCCCGCCGGTGGCCGCTCGCTGCGGTTCGTGCGTCGGGCGGGGCAGGACCGGGTCTATCGGGTCGAACTCGACACGTCGAAGTTCACCACCCGGTTCGACGACTGGATCGAGAAAGACCTGCTCAAGCTCCAGCCCTGGGACATGCGACGGCTCGTGCTCGACGACTACACGCTCGAGGCGGTTCAGTCGGGGGGCAAGATCCGCGTGGTGCAGAACCGCAAGAACCAGATCGTGCTGGCCTACGACGACAAGGCCGCCGCGTGGTCGCTCGTGAAGATGGAGGCCTTCAAGGAAGGGGTGACGCCCACTGAGGAGTCGCTCGCCGCCGGGGAGGAGCTGGCGTCCGGCAAGCTCAACGACCTCCGCAACGCGCTGGGCGACCTGAAGATCATCGACGTCGTCCGCAAACCGGCCGGGCTGAGCGCGGATCTCAAGGCCGACGCTCAATTCCAGGACGATCCGCAGGCGAATGCCTCCATGAAGGAATGCGGCTTCCTGCCGCTCGAGTCGGGTGACATTCTTTCGACCAACGGCGAGACGATCGTGGGGATGAAGGACGGGGTGGAGTATGTGCTCCGGTTCGGTGCGGGCACGGCGGTGGCGGCCGAGGAGAAGAACGGGGAGGCGGCCACGCCGGCCGGTGCGGCGAATGGCCGTTACCTGCTCGTGATGGCCCGCTTCGATGAATCACTGCTGGAGAAGCCCGCGATCGATCCCCTGCCGGAGGCCCCGCCGGCCGACGCGGAGAAGCCTGCCGGCGAGAAGCCAGCCGATGGCGGAGACGGCGCGGCCGCCGAGGAACTCAAGAAGGCCGAAGAGGCCGAGGCGAAGGCCCAGGTGGCGCTCGAGGAGCGTCGTCGGGTCGAGTCCGAGAATCGTCGCAAACAGGACCAGTACGACGACCAGGTCAAGGCCGCGCAGAAGCGGGTCCGCGAGCTCAACAACCGGTTTGCCGACTGGTATTACATCGTTCCCGAAGCTGAGTTCGGCAAGATCCACCTCGACAGGGCGGCGGTTGTTCAGAAGAAGGAAGCCGCGGCAGAAGCGAAGCAATAGTCCGCCCAGAAGCCCCCGGCGACCCACGATGTCCGAGATATTCACCTCCCCGCGACCCTCGCGTTTCGGTCGCGCCGTGGGTTTCCGGCTCGCCGGCATCGGCGCCGCGGTGCCGCCGCACATCGTGACCAACGCCGATCTCGCCCGGCTCGGCTGCGACCCGCAGTGGATCGTGGCCCGCTCGGGCATCCATGAGCGGCGTCATGCCGAAGCCCAGGTGGCCACCAGCGATCTGGCCGCGGCGGCCGCCGCGGCGGCCATCGCGGACTCCGGCCGTCTCGTCGGCGACATCGACCTGCTCGTGCTCGGCACGTTCACCCCCGACATGTGCATCCCGTCCACCGCCTGCATCGTGCAGAACCGGCTCGGACTCGACGCGCCCGCGATGGATGTCACGGCGGCCTGTGCAGGCTTCGCCTATGCCGTGATCACCGCCGCTCAGTTCATCGCCGCGGGCACAAGTCGCCTGCCGCTCGTGATCGGTGCCGACACCAACTCCCGCGTCGTCGATCCGGAGGATATCAAGACCTGGCCGCTGTTTGGGGACGGCGCGGGGGCGGTGCTGCTCGAGCCCTGTGAGCCCGATCCCTCCGGGCGGGAACACGGCCTGCTCGCCTTCGCCCTGGGCGCCGATGGTCGCGGTGCCGGGCTGCTCGCCTGTCCGATGAGCGGCTCACGGCAGCCGCCCACGAACGAGGGAATCGCCCGCCGCGAGCAGTTCATGCGGATGGACGGCCGGTCGGTGTTCAAGTGGGCGATCCGGCTCGCGGAGGACAACATCCGGGCCGTCGTCGATCGCTCCGGGGTGCCGCTCGAGCACATCGATCTCTACGTGCTGCATCAGGCGAATGCCCGGATCGTGGAAGGGGTGCGGGATTCGCTCGGACTGCCGGCGGAGAAGGTGTTCATGAACCTCGACCGCTACGGCAACACGTCGAGCGGTTCGATCCCGCTGGCCATGGAAGAGGCCTGGCGAAAGGGGCTCATCGGCCCGGGCAGCACGATCGTGATCTGCGGCTTCGGCGGCGGTCTCGCCTGGGGGACGGCCGTGTGGAGGCTTTGACGCACGACCCTCTTCCGATCGATCCGCCAGGAACCGAGAACCCTGAAACAGGAGCAGCGCCATGAATGACGTTGTGGTGAAGACGCTGCCGGCCCGGCAGGACGTGGCCGTCGGGGATACATGGGATCTGGCGAGCCTGTTTGATTCCGATGCGGCCTGGGAGGAGGCGCTCGCCGTCTGGGAGGAAAGGATCCCGCAGTTTGCGGCCTATGCGGGCACGCTGGCCTCGTCGGCGGAGAGGCTGGGAGAGTGCCTCGCCCATGACCTCGCGTTTGATCGCGAGGGGGATCGGCTCGGAACCTACGCCCACCTGCGGGCGAGCGAGGATCAGGGAGCGGCCCAGCCGCAGCGGATGACGGGGCGTTTTCAGCATGTCTCCACCAAGGCCGGGGAGGCCGCGAGCTTCATCCGGCCCGAGATCATGGCGATCCCGCCCGCGACGCTTGCCGGCTGGCTGGATCTGCCGGTGCTCGCCCCCTACCGGCTCCTGCTCGAGCGGATCGTCCGCATGCGGGCCCACACGCTCTCGGAGCCCGAGGAGAAGCTGCTGGCGATGCAGGGCACTTTTGCGGGCACGGCCGCGAAGGTGTTTCGGCAGCTCACCGACGCCGACTTGAAGTTCGGCAGCGTCACGACGGGCGGCGGGGAGCAGATCGAACTCTCGAATGCGACCTTCACGACCCTCCTGCACGATGCGGTGCCGACGGTCCGCAGGGCGGCATTTCATCAGTTCTACGACCAATACCAGGCCCATGCCAACACGCTGGCGGCCACGCTCTCGGGATCGAACGAACGCGACGTCTACGCGGCGAGGGTGAGGAATCATCCTTCGGCCGTCGAGTCGGCCCTGTTCGCCGACAACGTGCCGCTGGCCGTCTACGATCAGTTGATCGCCGCGGTGCATGCCCAACTGCCGGCGGTCCACCGCTACTACGACCTGCGAAAGCGGATCCTGGGCCTCGACGAGATTCACCACTACGACTGCTACGTGCCGCTCGTGCCGGAACTCGAAAAGCGGCATACCTGGGACGAGGCGGTCGCCGTCGTCATCGAGTCGCTCGCGCCGCTCGGCGGCGACTATGGCGGGCGGCTGGAGCAGGGGCTGCGGGGCCGCTGGTGTGATCGCTATCCAAACGCGGGCAAGCGATCGGGCGCCTTCAGCTCCGGCACGTACGACTCCGACCCCTACATCCTGATGAACTACCAGGAGGACGTGATCGAGCATGTCTTCACGCTCACGCACGAGGCCGGCCACTCGATGCACACCCGGCTCTCGGCCGAAGCCCAGCCCTACCAGTACTCGGGCTACACCATCTTCGTCGCCGAGGTGGCCAGCACCTTCAACGAGCAACTCCTCACGCGGCTGCTCCTCAAGCGGGCCTCGTCACCCAGGGAGCGAGCCGCGATCATTTCGCGTGAGATCGACTCGATCCGGGCCACGATCGTGCGGCAGACGATGTTTGCGGAGTTCGAGCGGAAGAGCCATGCCTCGGCCGAGGCGGGGGAGCCCCTCACGCTCGAGCGGATTCGCGGCATCTATCGTGAACTGCTCGGCACGTATTTCGGCCCCGGGTTCGTGGTCGACAAGCAGCTGGAACTCGAGTGCCTTCGCATTCCGCACTTCTACAATGCGTTCTACGTCTACAAATACGCGACGGGCCTGGCCGCCGCGATCACGCTGGCGAAGAAGGTGGCCGACGGCGAACCCGGGGCCCTCGACCGCTACCTGGGCTTTCTCCGGGCGGGTTCGTCGAAGTGGCCGCTCGACCTGCTCCGCGACGCCGGGGTCGATCTCGAGAAGCCCGAGCCGGTCGCCACGGCCCTCACCCGCTTCAGCGAACTCGTCGATGAGCTCGGCACGCTTTTCTAACCGTCCGTCAGCGAACTCATCCCTGACAATCCTGTTCGGCACGGGGTTCGCCGGAGGTGCTCGCGACGTCTCGTGAGAGGCGGATGTCGCCCCTTCCCCCCGGGCTTCCGGGGGGACGACGAAGCGTCGGGCGCACCAACCCGTCCGGGGCTACTTGCCGCTGCGGGCGAGCTCGACGAGCGGCCTCACCATCGAACCCGACGCACCGCCGTCGGTCCACGGCCGGCTCTTCTCCGAGAAGGCCGGGCCGGCGATGTCAACGTGGGTCCAGGGGATGCCACCGACGAAGCGTTCGAGAAACTTTGCGGCCGTGATCGCCCCACCCCAGCGGCCGTCGCCGACGTTCTTGATGTCGGCCACCTCGCTCTTGATCTGCTCGTCGTAGTCGGGATACATCGGCAGTTGCCAGACCGGCTCGCCGACGTCCTTGACGTTGTCCGCGGTCTCGCCCCCGCGGCGATCGTCGATGCGGCGACGCTCACCGGCGCCTGCATGGTGGCCCTCGGGACAGAGGTGGCCGGCCTGTTCACCAACGACCAGGCCTGGTGCGACCGTGTCGCCGCCGCCGCCCGCGCGGTCGGGGAGCCTGTCTGGCAGCTGCCGATGTACCCCGAGATCTACGACGACCTCATCAAGAGCGAGGTGGCCGACATCAAGAACGTCGGCGACGGCCGCTGGGGTGGGGCGATCACGGCGGCGAAGTTCCTCGAACGCTTCGTCGGCGGCATCCCCTGGACGCACGTCGACATTGCCGGCCCCGCTTTCGCAGAGAAGCCGCGCCCCTGGACCGACGGGGGAGGCAGCGGCGCGATGGTGCGGGCCTTCGTCGAGTTGGCCCGCGGCCTGACTTGATGTCGGGCGCCTGACCATCGTCCATGGGCCACGTGGCGGCGGTCAGGTGCCGCCCGTGAGCACGGCCGCGATCCGTTCGCCGGTCACGGGTGCCACCACGCCCCGTTCGGTGACGATCCCGCGGATCAACCGGGCCGGGGTGACGTCGAAGGCGGGATTGTAGGCCCGGGCCCCGGCCGGCGCGGCCTGCACCCCGAGCGGGGCAAGCACCTCCGCCGCCGACCGCTCCTCGATCGGGATTCCGCTGCCGTCGGCCAGAGCCAGGTCGAACGTGCTCGATGGCGCGGCGACGTAGAACGGCACGCCGTGGGCCGCCGCGAGCACCGCGAGGGAATAGGTGCCGATCTTGTTGGCGGT
>SXWC01000067.1 GCA_005789975.1 Planctomycetaceae bacterium | reverse complement strand
TTGTCCACCGCCCGCATCAGGCCCGCGTTGCCTTCCTGGATGAGATCGAGGAAGGAGAGGCCGCGGTTGCGGTACTTCTTCGCGATCGACACCACCAGTCGCAGGTTGCCCTCCGAGAGGCCCCGCTTCGCCTGTTGATACTTCGCGAAGATGCCGCGGATCTCGTCGACCCGCCGCTTGAGGCTTCGCGGAGTCTCCTGGCAGCTCTTGAGGATGTGGCGGTACTCCTCGACGAGCTTCGCGCGGCCCGACGGCGGCTGCTTCGACTTCTTGTGGGAGTCGATCTTGCTCTTGAGCTCCTTGAGCCGGACGACGAAGCGTTCGAGCGTCGGGATCATCGCCTCGATTCGCTGGGTCCGCAGGCCGAGTTCCTCGATCAGCCGCACGCAGCGGATGCGCCGTTTGCCGAGCCGGGCCCATGCCTGACGTCGCTCCGCCATGCGGTGCTTCTTGGACAACGCGATGCGGTAGTCGGCCTTGTTCTGCCGGAGCAACACCTCCAGCGTCCGCAGGTTGTGGGGCAGCCGGCCGAGGATTTGTTCCTTTTCCAGGCGGTCGGTGACCGACACCTGCACCGTGCGATCGAAGGGAAGCTCGCCTTTGTGCACGCGAACGAGAACCCGGTATGCCTGCTGGCAGACGTATTCGCACTCGAGCAGCTTGGCGCGGAACTGGGCCCGCGTGGTCTCGATCTGCCGCGCGAGATAGATCTCCTGCGCACGGGTGAGCAGCGGAATCTCGCCCATCTGCGTGAGATACATGCGGACGGGATCGTCCGACCAGTTCTCGACCTGCTCGAGGAGGGATTCCTCGGCTTCGCCGGAGGTGTCGACCTCGGCCTCCGACTCGACATCGCCTTCGGCGAGCCCGCCGACGTCCGTCTCATCGACCAGCAGTTCGGCGTCGGCCTCTTCGGCATCGACCACCTTGTCGGTCAGTTCCTCGACCTCCTGGGGAATGGAAACGACGTCGTCCTCGAGTTCATCCAACAGCGAGTCGTACAAAGCGGAGCTCCTTCGCGAATCGTTCGTTCGTATCCCTGGCCGGCAACCGCCGGCCCGCGGGGTGCCACTGGCACCGGTTCATCATTCGGAGAGCGGACAGTGTGATTCAAGGGGCGGGCAAGTCCAGAGGCCGCAATCGCTCCCGAGCGGGCGGTCGCCTGGGCGGAAGAAAGGCATGACTCGCGGATCGATTCCCGTCGGCAACCCCTCCGAATGCGGGTTCCCGACGGGGTTCTTTCGAACACTGGGTAAACGGGGCAGGAAAAGCAGGGCAAGACACCAGCGTCGCGTGTGATTTCCGGGCACGAAATATTATGCCGCTGCGGGGTCCGATCGGCCAGTTTTTTTTCAGTGGAAATCTGGTTTTTCGACTTTTCCGCGGGCCCGAATGGTAAAAGAATCCGTCGGGAGAATCTCTGCCGTCGCCAACCCGATCGGCCGCGCTGCCGCGCCGCCATCCGGCTGGAGCGGGATGCCAACAGCCATGGTCACTGCCGAACGAACCTGCCTCGTCTCCTGTGTGTGCTCGGCACGCGTGCCGGTGACCGTCGGTCAGGCGGGGGACCGGGTCGTCTGCCCCGCATGCGGCCGCAGCATCGACGTGCCGCGGTTCCGCGATCTCGAGCGGTGCACGCCCGCGACAACGAGCGGCGATCGCCGCACCGGCTGGGATGCGTTGCGTGGTCTGCTCTTCGCCGGTGTCACGATCGCGATGGTCGCCGCTCTCGCCGCCGCCAACGTGACGGGTCTCGGCGGCGGGATATTCTCCCAGCCGCTGGATGACGACATGATCCGCACCGCCGTGCGGGCCGCCCCCATCGTCGATGTCCATACCGCCTGGCAGTTGCTCTCCAGATCAGGCGTGCAGCGGCCGCCGACCGAGGATGAGATCCGCCTGGAGAACTTTTCCCAGATGGCCGCCGGCCTTTCGAAGGTGCTTTGGGGTGTGGCCGGTCTGGGCGCGGCCGTCGCCCTCGTCTGCGGTGCCATGCTCGCGGCGCGTGGCCGGCCGACGGGGAACCGCACGTGAAGCCGAAGTGGATGGGCCCGGCGAGCCCCGTCGAAAACCGTGCCGGCAAGGCCGCGGTGAAGCCATGAACCGCCCCCTCCTGATCGCCAGCGTGATCACCGCGGCTTTGTTGATGCAGGCCGCTGCCATCCGCTGCCCCGCCGAGCCCCCCTCCCCGGGACAGGGCCGGACCGGCATCTTCGGGCTGGAGGCCACGGGCAACCGCTTCGTGTATGTCTTTGACCGGTCGGCCAGCATGGGCGAGCCCGCCGGCCGGCCGCTGGACGAGGCCCGCCGGGAACTGCTCGCGAGCATCGACGCGCTCGGCGAGTCGAGACAGTTTCACGTGATCTTCTACAACGAGAGGCTTTCCATGTTCACGCCATCGGGGCAACGAGGGCGGCCCGTCTTCGCCGACGACGACACCAGGCGGGAGCTACGGCGGTTCGTGGAGTCGGTCGAAGCGGCAGGGGGCACGCGGCATTATGAGGCTGTCGCCGCCGCGATCAGGCTCGCCCCCGACGCGATCTTTCTGCTCACGGACGCCGACGAAAGCGACGACTTGAGCGAGGAGGAACTCCGCCATCTCTCCCGGTCGCTCGGCCGCACGAGGTGCATGGTCGTGCAGTTTGGCGGCGACGAGGGACGCCGCTCGCCGCGACTGGCCCGATTGGCCGCCGAGTCGGGGGGCAGGTACAAGGTGATCGCACCGTCGTCCAACTGACGTGGGCGGTGGGTCTCGGATGAGTTCGGCGGCCAGGTCCAGGCGGCTGGTGGCAATCCAAAGCAACGCGTCGCGGTCTGGAGCCGCATCGCATGGCCGCTCCGGCGGCGGTTGACTCGAGCCTGAGCCTGCTAGCGGCGGGCCGGTGGGGGCGTGCCGTTCGACGGCTGGTTCGAGCCGGAGCGGGACTTCTGCCACGGACTGCTCATCGCGTCGATGCCGGCGGCGACGCTCGGAAACATGCGATTCCACGTCCGCTCGGGCGCGGCAACCGCGGGCTTTGACTGTTGCGGTTGCTGTTGCTGTCCGCGTGGCTGTTGTTGGACGCGCGGCTGTTGCTGTTGTTGGACGCGTGGCTGTGAAGGCCGCTGCTGGGGGCTGCGGCGTCCGGCCGAGTTGGCAGCGTTCCCCGTGGGCTGTGCGGCCCGCTGCTGCCTCGAGGCTTCCGCCGCCGGTCGGCTGATGGCGGGTGGCCCGGGGGGTTGCGGCTGAGGGGTCGCGAACGAAGTGTCGGCCTGCATGGCAATCCGCTCCGGCACCACGAGATAGCGGGTGGAGCCACTCATGTTCGGTCGGTCCGCCGCTTCGACGGCCTTCCCGGCAGGGGCCATCACCGAGGGCATCGAGGCGATGTCGGTCACGACCGCCTCATTCATCTCGGGGGTGTTCGTCGAGACGGGCGTGGGCCGCTGCGTGACGGGAACGGGGACGCCGCTCGCCTCGGGTGACGGGGCGACGAGGTTGGTCGGGGCCACGGCCTGCTCGGCGATCGCAGCCGCCGGCATGCCGTGGGGAGCGACCTGTTCGGCGAGCTGGGGAGCCGTCGCCTCCGGCATTTCAGGAGTCGGCTCGGCGGGTGCGGAGCCCATGTCGGAACGAACGGCGACGCTGGCATCGGTTGCCACGACGTCGGTGGTGGTCGCCACGATGTCGGTTGTGGTCGGCGCCGGCGGATCGGCGACGGGGGCGGTGGCCACAATCCCGTGCTCGGCTCCGGCAGGCTGTGGTTCACTCGGTGCCGCCGGAGTCCAGAGGTCGTTTTGCGTCGAGGACACCGGCGTGGCGGCGGCCGCCGCCGGCACCGGAGAGGTGAAGGCTTCGCCGCTCATGACCGTCGCAGCCCCTGCTCCCATCGCGTCGCTCCGCACCAGCTGGAGCGCCAGCAGAGGCTGCCCTTCGCGAACGGCATGCCGGAGCACATAACCCTCGAACGAATCCTTGGCGCGGAGGGCCGCCGCGGGCAGCATCGCCTTCGGCCAGTCCTTCAGGGCCACGTCCCACACCGTTACGGGGGATCCCTGCGGCAGCGTGCGCAAGGCGACGAAAATCGGCTCGCATTCGACCTGCGGCTTTCGCTGCGCGAGATGCACGTCGAGAACCCTGTTCACCCCGACCGCGGCGGCGGCGCCGGCGATGAACGCGGCGGCGAAGACGGTGAACGACTTCGGTCGGTTGCGGACCGGCAGGTGCGTGCTGGGCGTCGGGGAAGACATACGTCGCTGAATCCTCGGAGGAGCCTCGTCCCTCCAGAGATCGGCAGCCGCCCGCCCGGGCGGACACACACGATTGGAAAACCGTTCCCTGCCAGCCAACGTCCCCGGGTCGCCCAGACTGTGCACCGTCCTTCGCCGGTAACGTCTCTCCAGTCTGCCCGCCCGGGTCGGTCAGCGGGTCGTCAGCGACGGGATCGGGTCGGCCTGATGCCCGGCGGCCTCGGGCGGCGCAAACAGCGGGTCGGCGCCGCGGTCCAGGGGGCGGATCGCGACCAGCCGCATGGTGGAGCGGTCGCCGCGGCCGTGCTCCCGCAGCATCACATCGCCGACGGTGGCCGATGCATCGCCGGCGCAGCCAATCACGAGCATGCACCCCTGGGGCACCGAGACGTCGATGCCGGTGTGCTGCATGCGGTGCCGCCGTTGGCCCGTCTCGAGGCGAAACATGCCGTCCTCACCCACCCAGGATTTTTCCACGGGGCCATGCCTGAGTTCGGGAACCGCCTCGATCCGCACCCGGCCATCGGCCGCCGGCCGTGCCTGGATGGCCAGCTGTGCGGTGGCATCGTGATAGGTGCCGCCCTGCACATCGCCGCCGCGCTGTTCGAAGAGGACGACGCTCTGCAACTGGGAGGCCGTGACGATTTCGCTCCGCTTGCCGGGAAGAAGCTGGAGCACGCGGCGGGCGAGGGCCGCATCGACGTCGGCAATTTCGGCCGAAGGCCCCGCGGCGGAGTCGCCGGCGGTGAACCGATCCGCGAGGTGCGGTGGCAGATGACCCGTGACGATGCCCGCCCGCAGCCCGTTGGCGTTGAGCGCGCGGCAGGCCGGATCGCCGAGCGCCCGCTCGTCGACGAAGGTCCAGAGCTCGTCACGGAGCGTTTGGTCATCTTCATCGCAGCGGACAAACAGCACCTCGAGATGGATCGTGCGTGCCGCCGGCTTCTGCCGCGGAGTCTCGGCGGCCGGGGTCTGGGCCAGACTCGCGGTCTCGATCACCACGCCGGAGCCCACGAGGCGGCAGCCGGCCGCGGCGACCGGGCCGGCCAGGAGCGGCAGCAGCCAGAGGGCGTTCGCCGGAGTCGGCCGCATGGTGTGATGGTCCGCCGCGAGGCGGTGGCGCGGGGTGATGGGAAGGTGGGTAGGTAGAGGAAGACCCCCGGTTGGTCAATCGAAGTCGGGCCGGCCTCGACGGTCCCCCGGCCGGCAGAACCCGCCGGAACCGCGACTTCGCCAGACCACCGGGCCGCCCTTGCCTACGCCATCGCCTTGACGGCGTTGGCGAACAGGGCGAGGCCCGCGCCGGGAGCGGCGGGGTCGAGCCGTCCGGTCCACGAGGGGTGTTGCGTGGCATCGATGAACCGCTCGGGATGCGGCATCAGTCCGAGCACCCGGCCCGTTGGATCGCAGGCCCCGGCCACGTCGCCGACCGCGCCGTTGGGGTTGGTCGAGCGACCCGCGTCGTCGATCGCGTAGGTGAGCGGCAGCTGGCCCGCCGCCCGGAGCGACTCCAGAACCGCGGGGTTGCCGAGCACGAAGCGGCCTTCGCCATGGGCTACCGGCAGCTCGAGTTGCTCCACGCCGCGCAGGAAAACGCACGGTCCGGCCGAGCAGTTCAGCCGCACCCAGCGATCGATGAACCGGCCCGATGTGTTGTGGGCGAGCGAGGCCAGCGGGCCGCCGCCGGCGGGGTCGGCCAGGAGCAGGCCCGTCTGGAGGAGCACCTGAAAACCGTTGCAGATCCCCAGCACGAGTCCGCCGCGGTCACGGAACCGCACGAGCGCGTCGGCCAGCCGCGTCTTGAGCTCCAGCGCGAAGATTCGGCCGCTGGCGATGTCGTCGCCGTAGGAAAATCCGCCGGGGATGCAGAGGATCTGACAGTCGTCGGCGACCGCCGGCCGCTCCGCCAGCGCGCGGACATGCACGCGGCGGGCGATGCCGCCGGCACGCTCGAAGGCATGCGCCGTCTCGTGGTCGCAGTTGGTACCGGGGGCACGCAGGATCAGGGCTCGGGGTGAAAGCATGTCAGACGGCCTCCCCCCGCCACGCACGCGCGAGTTTTTCCACGGCGACGTGTTCCACGGTGCCGTCGGTCGCCACGATTTCAAGGACGGGATCGGCCGTCACGCCGCCGATCCATGCCCAGGGAACGCCCTGGAGACACTCCGCGAACGCCTGCTCGTGATCGGGCCGCACCTCGCAGATGAACCGGCCCGGGGTTTCGCCGAACGCGATTGCCAGATCGGGGGACGTGGAGGACGGATCACAGGGCACTTTCGCCAGTTCGACGCGGGCGCCGATCGCACCGCCGATCGCCATCTCGGCGACGGCCGTGGCGAGCCCGCCGTCGGAGAGATCGTGGCACGCCGCGAGCAGGCCGGCGCGATGGGCGGCCGCCACGGCCCGACAGGCCGTGCGGCAGGCGAGCGCATCGACCCGCGGCACCCCGCCGCCGCTGACGCGGCCGGCGAGTTCCAGCTGACTGCCTGCCATGTCGGCCAGCGACAAGCCCACCACCGCCAGCCGGTTGCCGGCCGCCTTGAGATCGGGCGAGAGCGCGCGGCGGACGTCGTCCACCTGCCCCATCGCCGTCGCCAGGAGCGTGGGCGGGATCGAGATCTCGCGGGCCGTGCCCTCGGCGTCGGTCCAGGCGAAGACGTTGTTGAGGCTGTCCTTGCCGCTCACGAAGGGGGCGGCGAAGACGATCGCGATGTCGTGGCAGGCGCGGCAGGCCTCGACGAGCGTGCCGAGCGAATCCTCACGCCGCGTGTCGCCCCAGCAGAAGTTGTCGAGCAGGGCGATGCGGTCGGGATCGGCCCCGGTGGCCACCACGTTGGTGATCGCCTCGACGATGCCCCCCGCCGCCATCTGGTAGGGATCGATCCGGCCGAGCCGATGCCGGAGCCCCACGCCGAGCACGATGCCCCGATCGCGGCCGAGAGACCCGCGGATCACCGTGCCATCGGCCGGCCCGGCCCCCGGTCCCAGGAGCGGCTTGATCACGGAGCAGCCCTGCACCTCGTGGTCGTACTGCCGGATGATCCATTCCTTGCTGGCCACGTCGGGCAACGCGAGCACGTCGAGCAGGGCGGCGGCGGTCGAGCCGTCGCCATGCCATGCGGCCGTGGTCGCCGGTGCAGGCAGGTGGCGGGACTTCAGCCGCTGCTTGGGCCGGCCCTCGTGGAGAAAATGGCAGTCGAGTTCACCTGCCACGCGGCCCTGCCAGCGGAGCACGATCCGGCCCGAGCCGGTGAAGGTGCCGATCGCGGTGGCCTCCACACCCTCGTCGGCGGCGACCTTCAGGAGCTGGGGCCAGCTGGCCGGATCGACGGCGAGCACCATCCGTTCCTGCGCCTCGGAAATCCAGGCCTCGGTGGCCGAGAGGCCCTCGTATTTGAGCGGCACCATGTCGAGATCGACATCCGCGCCGAGCTTTGCACCCATCTCGCCGACCGCGCTCGAGAGCCCGCCGGCGCCGCAGTCGGTGATCGCGTGGAAGAGCCCCAGACGCGAGGCCTCGAGCACGAAATCGGTGAGCACCTTCTCGTTGATCGCGTGGCCGATCTGCACCGCACCGCCGCTCTCGGTCTCACTCTCGCTCGAAAGCTCGATGCTCGAGAAGGTCGCGCCGTGGATCCCATCGCGGCCGGTGCGGCCCCCGGCCACCACGATGAGGTCGCCCGGCACCACCGCGGCGTCGGCGCTCTCCCGGGGCATGATGCCGACGGTGCCGCAGAACACGAGCGGATTGCCGATGTAGCCCGGATCGAAGGCGACCGCGCCGGCGATCGTGGGAATCCCCATGCGGTTGCCGTAGTCGCGAACGCCCGCCACGACGCCGGCCAGCAGCCGCCGCGGATGGATCACGCCGGGAGGAATCTCGGCGGCGGGCGTGTCGGGGGGGGCGACGCAGAACACGTCGAGGTTGGCGATCGGCTTGGCCCCGAGGCCGGTGCCCAGCACGTCACGGATCACGCCGCCGAGGCCGGTGGCCGCGCCGCCGTAGGGCTCGATCGCGGAGGGGTGGTTATGCGTCTCCACCTTCACGCAGATGTCGTGATCGCCGTCGAACCGCACCACGCCGGAGTTGTCGCGAAACACGCTCACGCACCAGTCGCGCTGCCCGAGGGCCTCGCGAATCTTCCGCGTCGCGGCGAAGACGGTCTCCTTGAGAAGATTGTCGTAATGCGCCTCGCCCGCCGGCCCCACATGATCGACGGCGCTCGAGAGCGTCTTGTGGCAGCAGTGCTCGCTCCAGGTCTGGGCGATCGTCTCGAGCTCGATTTCGAAGGGATCGCGGCCGAGCGACGCGAAATGGTCGCGGACGGCGTGGAGTTCGCGGACCGTGAGGGCGAGGCAGCGGTCGCGGCTGAGCCGTTCGAGGGCCGTGTCGTCACGATCGGCGAGCGGGATCGTCTCCTGCGTGAACGACCAGGAGCGTCCCCCCCCGAGCGATGCGATCGTCAGCGGGCCGACGACGACGTCTTGAATCGCGTCGTTGGCCAGCAGCTTTCCGGCCAGCCGCTCCACGTCGGCGGCCGCGAGCTCCGGCAGCCAGAACTTCCGCAGGCTGCGGACGGTCGCGCCGGGGTGGCCCAGGAGGGCGAGGGCCTGCTGGGCGGTGAGGCCCGCAGGATCGGTGACACCCGCCCGCGGCAGCACGTGCACCACGGTCGGCAGGCCGTCGGCGGCGGTCGTGAGCGAGGCCGCTCCCGCCTCGGCGACGACGAATGATTCGGTGACCGGATCGGCGAGCAGCGTGGCCGCGATCCGGTCGATGTCGGCGCGGGACAGATCGCCCTCGATCAGCCAGCCCGCGGCGGTGCGGGCCCGCGTGCAGCCGCCGATGCCCAGCCCGCCGGCGCCGGCCACGACCTCCCGGGCGGCATGATCGGCGGCAGCGTCGATGAGCCTGACGTCAACTTCCCACAGCATCGCGTTGTTCCTTGGCACGCTGGAGCAGGGCGACGAGACGGCGACGGTCGCCCGATTCGATCGCGGTCAGCATTTTCTCGATCACTCCGGCAAACCGCTTCATCACGGCGGCCAGTTCCCCCGCGTTGTCGAGGAGGATGTCGGCCCAGAGCTCCGGGTCGCCGGCGGCGATTCGCGTGGTGTCGCGCCAGCCGCCCGCCGTGAAGGCCCGCGATGACGGAGGCGTGGCGCTGGCCACGGCCGCGGCGACCATGTGGGGCGCGTGGCTGGTGGCCGCGAGAATCCGATCGTGCTCACGGGGCGTCATCATGAAGACGGTGGAGCCGAGCGACGACCAGAAGCCGCCGATCTCGGCGGCGTCCCGCTCGGGCGTCGCGGCGACCGGTGTGACCACGGTGACGCGGCCGGCGAAGAGTTCAGCATCGGCGGCCAGGGGGCCGCGGCGGTGGCTGCCGGCAATCGGGTGGCCGCCGACGAACCGGCCGCGGCGGCTGCGCCGCTTCTTCTCCCACCCGGCGACGATCGAGGCCTTCGTGCTCCCCGCGTCGGTGATCAGCGTGCCGGGCTTCACGGCGGCATCGATCTGCTCGAGCAGGTCAGGAATGGCCCCGACGCCCGCCGCGACCACGACGATATCGGCCGCGGCGACCGCACCGATGTCGAGCGAGGTCTCGGTGACGGTGCCGGCCTTCTTCGCCGCGGCGAGCGACGGGGCCGCCCGACCGATGCCGATGATCCGCGTCGCCAGCCGGCGACTCCCGAGCGCCTTGCCGATCGAGCCCCCGATCATGCCCACGCCCACGATCGCGACGGTGGGCCACTGAACTTTCATGGGGCGGTGCGGGCTGCGGGAGGGGATGACGACCGGTTTTTTACCAGATGATTCGGGCGTATGTTAGAACCGTTGCTCCTGCGGGCGGAACGCCGCAGATGAGCCTCGTGGCGGGATCGATGGCAGGGCTCCGACGGATCCCAGACGCGGTTCTCTCGCCCATGCTCGGGCGGCTGGCGGTGGCCGTGTCGGCGGGCATCGACCTGCGTCGCGCCTGGGAGTCGGAGAGTGGCCGGGTGCCTGCCCGGTGCCGGAGGGCGATGCGGGTGGTGTCGGCCGGGCTCCGCGGTGGCCGTGAACTCGCCGAGGCGATGGCCGACGCCGGCGCAGCCTTTCCGGCGGTGGTCCGGGGAATGATCCATGTCGGCGACCGTACCGGCCGGCTGGCCGAGGTGCTCCGCGACACGGCCAACGCGATCGACGAGTCGCTTCAGTCGCGGCGGAAGATCCGCCGCGAACTCCTCGGTCCGGCCGTGCAGCTGGCGGTGGCCGCGGTGGCCGTGGGGCTGTTGATTTTCGTGTCGGGCATGGCCCGCTCCCTCGACGGGGAGCCCCTCGACTTCCTCGGACTCGGGCTCACCGGCGGACGCGGGCTCACCCTCTACCTGCTCGGGCTCGCCGCCGCCATCGGCGTGACCGCCGGCGTCGCGCCGGTCGTGGCGCGGAGCTGGCGGGCTCGCGGCTGGGCGCGGATGATCGGCGGGCGTCTGCCCGTGCTCGGCAACGCGATCATGTCGCTCGAGGCGGCCGCTTGGTGCCGGGCGGCATCGCTCGCCGCCCATGCGGGGATGTCGGCCGGGGAGCTCGTGTCGCTGGCGTCGTCGGCCGCTCCCGGGCTCGCGATGAATCCAACGGAGATCGAGTCCCGCCTGCGTCGCGGCGACGACTTGACGGCGGCGGTTTCCGCCAGCGGTGCGCTCCCCCGTGCGGTCGTGGAGGCGGTCGGCGTCGGCGAGCTCACCGGAACGACGGCCGAAGCCCTCGATCGCGTCGCGGAGCAGCTCGCCGCCGCCGCCCGCCGGGGCTTCGCCGCCGCGGTGAAAGGCGTGGGGTTTGCGGTTTGGACGGGGGTCGTCTGCCTGATCGTGCTGCTGGTGCTCCGCCTCATGACGACCTACGTCGGTATCATTCAGGACGCTGCCCGACCGCTTTGAATGCCCGTGATCAAGCGAAGGGCTTCCCGCTGCCGAGATGATTGTCATGTTTGCCCCCCGCATCCGCCGTGACTGCCTGCTGGCGGCGATTTTCGCGCTGCTGCCCTCGGTGCCGCGGGCCGGCGAACCGGCTGTCGCGGAGCGGCGGGAGCCCTCGCAGCAGGAGCTGATGTCCGAACGGGGCTTCGTTCGCTACCGCGGCGGCTGGCGGACCGTGCAGGAAATCGAGCTCATCGAGCGGGGTGAAAAGACCAACCTCGCGCAGCGGGAATGGAACGCGAAGCTGGAGCGGCTGCGGCGGCAGGTCGATCAGGCCGGCCAGGCCGACCGGGCCGCCGGGGAGATTCGCGGGATCTCCGATCCCGCCGCCGTGCCCGCGGTCTCGACGGCACTGTTCAAGGAGCCGGTGTTCCGCGTGCGTGGCTGGTACGTCGAGGCTCTCTCGCGGATTCGCTCGCCCGACGCCGTCAGCGCTCTGGTGGCGACGGCCCTCGATCATGCCGATCCCGAGACGAGGATCGCCGCGGTGGAGCGGCTCGGTGTGATCGGCCCGCATCTCGCCGTGCCGACACTCGTCGCAGCGCTCAAAAGCGGCGACAACCCCCAGGTCAATCGGGCGGCCGAGGCGCTGGGCCGGCTGGGCGTGCCATCGGCCGTCGCCCCGCTCATCGACGCCCTGCAGACGCAGCACATCGTGGTCACGGGCGATGGCACGCCGGAGGGCTCGACCAGCGCCACGTTCACGCCCGTCGGCGGAGGACTCTCGATGGGGGGCGGCGCCAAGCGGGTCAAGACAGCCGTGCGAAACGACCGCGTGCTCGAGGCTCTGGTCTCGCTCACGGGGGCCAACTTCGAATGGGACGCGCAGGCCTGGCGGGCCTGGCTTGCCAACCGGCAGGCTCCCCCCGCTGGCTTCGATCCCCGCCGCGGTTGAACCGGCCTACGCGGCGCGGCGGCGCGGAAACCATTCCGGCGTGAGCATCAGCATCGCCACGCGGTTTTCGAGGTTGGGCCGGAAGACCACGAGCAGCAGCACCGGCAGATACCAGGCCATGAAGAGCCCGCCGTTGTGGGCCTTCCAGAACTGGCTGCCGAGGAGCACCGCCGCGGTGCAGCTCATCAGGGTGCCGAGGTTTTTGGGGGCCGGCCAGATCGCGAGCGTGGCCATCATCGCCACGAAGGCCGCGAGCACGGGAAGCCGGAAGACGGCGTCTTGCATGGGAAGGGCCCAGAAGCCCTCGAGGGAGACCTCGTTGGGGAAGATCCAGCCGAACATCTGCCGGAGCTGCCCGAGAAACACGGTCGCGTCGGGCGACGTGAACCAGAGTGCCACCACGAGTGACGCCAGGGCCGTCGCCACCCCGAGGCCGAACCTGCGGACGCCCCGCTCCCAGTAGAAGCTGCACCACAACGGCAGCAGGAAGACCGGGTAGTAAATCGTGCCGATTGCCAGGCCGACGAGCCCGCCGGCGACGAACGGCCTGCGATAGGCCGCAATCGCCCAGAGGACGAGGGCACCGGGAAGCACGTGGTCCACCCGTCCGGTCATCGTGGCGGTGTAGGGAAGCAGCAGGTAGAGCACGGCCGCGGCGATGCCGAGCCGCGTGTTTTCGAAGTGTCGCCAGCCGATCACGACCATGCCGGTCACGATCGCCAGTTGCGAGACGATCGCCATGATCCGGGCGGTCGTCTCGTGGACGAGACGCCGGCTCGCGTCACCCGGCTCCGGGGGCTCGTCGGCCGCATCGGGCGCGAAGAACATCCGCTGCGTGGAAATCTGCGGCAGGAGGAAGAGCAGGGGGTAGCCCGGCCCGAGCCGGGCCAGCTGATCGGCGTCCACGTTGGCGTCGCGGGCCTCGAGCCGGGTGGCGCCGGCGGCCCCCGCCATGTCGTCGCGCTGGGGCCGCGTGGTGATCACGTTGGCCAGCAGGAATACGAGCAGCGACACTCCCAGGAACACGAGTCCGCCCGTGGTGAGGTTTGGCTCCAGCATCGGCCTGCGAACCATCATCGAGTCGCAGAGCATGCGGACCAGCAGGAGCGTCGAGACCGCGAAGATCCAGACGAAGCCGAGTTGCTGGTCGGCCACGTTCGCCTTGTAGCCGCCATATTCGACCGCGAGGAGGCCGGGCGCGAGGAGCACGAGCCCGAGCAGGTCGATGTTGCGGATGCTCCACAGCCGGTTGAACTTGAAGAACAGCGCGACCGAGAGGAGCGACGCGAAATAGAACCACGTCGTGGGATTGACGCGGTGGTACTGGAAAAGGATGTCGCTCATGCCGTCCATGCGTCGTGGATTCGCCTGCGCCGCAAACCCCTAGCAGGTCGTGGATCAAGTCGACCGCCGCCGGAGACGGCGGCCATCGGCCCGGGAAACCCCCGGCGTTTCCGGAGCCGACTTCGTGGAGAAAGGCCAGGGACGGCTTTTTCCACAGACTGCTAGCGTATGTCGCGGGAGAGCGGTTGGAAAGGCACGGATCTCGGCTCAAAACGGCCAGATCAGCGGGGCGAGGGCGACGGTGACGGCCATCACGATGAGGTTGAGAGGCCCGCCGAACCGCATGTAATCGCTGAACTTGTAGCCCCCGGGGCCATAGATCATGAGGTTGGTCTGGTAGCCCATGGGCGTGGCGAAACCACAGCTCGCGGCCACGGTGACGGCCATCACGAACGGCATCGGGTTCACCCCCAGGTCGGCCGCGGTCTGCCAGGCGATCGGGAAGGTCAGGACCGCGGCGGCGTTGTTGCTCATGAGTTCGGTGAAGAGCATCGTGACCAGGTAGATCGCCGCGAGCACGACATGCGGCTGGTCGCCGGCGGCGTCGATCGTCGAGCGGGCGACCGCTTCGGCGAGGCCCGTCTTCTCCATCGCCCTGGCGATCCCGAAGCTTGCGGCGATGAGCAGCAATGATTCCCATTCGATCGACCGCCGGGCCTCGGTCGACGAGATGCAGCGGAAGGCCACGACGGCGCCGGCCGCGACGAGCGCCGCCGCCACCATCGGCACCAACTCCAACGCCGCCGCCAGCACCATGGCCGCCAGCACCGTGCAGGCGATCCAGGCCTTGTCGTGCCGGGGGGGCGTCGAGCCGCTGACCTCGCTGACGAGGTAGAAGTGGCGGTTTGACCGCTGCCGGTCGATGAACGCCGGGCTGGCTTCGAGCAGGAGGGTGTCACCCGGCTGGAGTTCGATGTCGCCGATCTTCATCTCGAGCCGCTCGCCGTCGCGGGCCGCGGCGATCACCACGGCGCCGTAGGTCGAACGGACTTGGCCGTCGCGGATCGAGCGGCCCACCAGCGGACACGACGGCGACACGACCGCCTCGACGAGCACCCGCTCGCTCCGCGGGTCGTTGAGCTTGAAGACCTGATCGGTCGCGGGGCGGAGGCCGCGAATCTTCTGCAGTTCGACCACCGAGTCGATCACACCGACGAACACGAGACGGTCGCCCGCCTCCAGCCGCTCCGACGGCGCCACTGCGGCGATGACGTGGCCGTTGCGGTCGATCTCCATGAGGAACAGACCGTCGAGGTGCCGCAGGCCCGCCGCCTCGATGGTGCGGCCGACGAGCGGGCTGCCCTGTTCGACGAGCATCTCGAGCGAGTATTTCCGGGGATCGTCGCTGGTGCTCATCGGCGGCCGGCGGTCCTTGAGCAGAAACTTGCTGGCAGTCACGAGATAGATCAGGCCGCAGGCATACAGCGGCACGCCCAGCCAGGTGATGTCGAACATTTCCAGTGGTGTGCCGCGTTTCGCCGAGACGAGTCCGCTGACCACGATGTTGGTGCTGGTCCCGATCAGGGTGCACAGGCCGCCGAGGACGACCGCGTTGTTCATCGGCATGAGGAGCTTCGAGACGCTGAGCCGCCGCTTCTTGGCCCAGTCGCGAATGGCCGGCACCATCAGGGCGACGACCGGCGTGTTGTTGACGAAGGCGGAGAGCACGCTCGGGACGATCATCGTCCGCAGCTGGGCCGAGGCCAGCGACGCGGGCCGGCCCATCGCCCCTTCGACGAGCGCGGAGAGGGCGCCGGTCCGTTCGATCGCCGCCGCCACCACGAACAGCGCGGCGACCGTGATCATGCCCTCGTTGCTCATCCCCTTGAGCGCCTCGTCGGTGGTGATCACCCCGGCTGCGAAGAGCAGCACGACACCGCCGATCATGACCATGTCGGGAGCCCGCTGCACGAAGAGCAACGCAGCGAGCGTGGTGACGACGACCAGGGCGGTCAGCATTGCCGGCCAGTTGCCGAACAGCGTTTCAGCGATCATCCAAGCACTCCCTGTGGGCCGGCGCTCGGCCGGCGACTGCAGCACTTTCGCGCTGTCAACCCATCCGTGCAAGGCCAAAAGCCCCGTCGGGTGCCGGTGGTGGCCTCCGCCGTGGCCTGCGCGGTAGCCTTACGGCCCGTCGGAGCCGCGGTTCGGGAAAAAAGTGGAGCAGATGCCATGATCGATGATCTCCTGGATGGAAACGCGAAGTTCGTCGCAGGGGAGTTTCGTCCCAACGAGGATTACTATCAGGCCATCGCCGCCAAGCAGACGCCCAAGGTGCTCTGGATCGGTTGCTCCGATTCCCGTGTGAGCGAGCACCAGATGACCGGCTCGAAGCCCGGGACGATGTTCGTGCACCGCAACGTGGCCAACATTGTCGCCTTCAACGACGTCAACATCTCGGCGATCCTCGAATACGGCGTGGTGCACCTGAAGATCCGCGACATCATCGTCTGCGGCCACACCCGCTGCGGGGGCATCGCCGCGATCGAGGACGGCGTCCATGAAAACTACATCGCCGACTGGCTGTGCATCGCCACCGGAGCGAAGGAGGCCGCCAACCGGATCGCCAAGGAGCGGAAGCTTTCCCGCGAGGAGAAGCTGTCGGTGCTCACCGAGGAGAACGTGAAGCTGCAGATCAAGCACCTCAAAAACCTCGCCTTGATTCGCAACATGCACGCGAAGGGATCGCTGCCCCGGATCCACGGCTGGCTCTACCGCGTCGAGACCGGATCGATCGAGGTGCTCGTCGATGGACGCGACGAAACCGAGAAGAAGTCGAAGAAGGCCGCGGCGACCCGCAAGAAACCGGCCCGGAAGAGATCGTCCCCGTGACCCACGAGCCCCTGCCCGCGGTCGAGCGATTCGCCGCGGCCAACGCCGCGCCGCAAGCGCCGTGGGATATCGGCCGGCCCCAGCGGGCTTTCGTCGAGGCGGCAGATGCGATCGTGGGCCGCGTTCTCGACTGTGGCTGCGGCACGGGCGACCTGGCGATCTGGCTGGCGGAACGCGGCCGGACGGTCAGGGGCGTGGACTTCCTCTCCGCGCCGCTCGAGGCCGCTCGGCGGAAGGCGGCGGATCGCGGCGTGCCGGTGACGTTTCTGCAGATGGACGCGGTCGCCATCGGGGAGATCCCCGAGCGGTTCGACGCGGTCACCGACTGCGGACTGTTTCACACGTTCGACGAGCCGGGCCGGCGGGCCTACGTCGCGGCGCTCCGCAGGCTGCTCGAGCCCGGGGCTCGGTTGTTCGTGCTCTGCTTCGCCGACACCGAGCCGGGCGAGCATGGCCCGAGGCGGGTCAGCCAACGGGAGTTACGGGAGGCGTTTCGCGACGGCTGGACGATCGAATCGATCGAGCCGTCGCGGTTCGAGGTCGTGCCGGGGATTGCCGGGGCCCAGTTCACTCCGGGGGGCGCGCAGGCCTGGTTCGCGACGATCCGGCGGGCGGCCTGAGCGGCCCCGGTGCCGCCCCATTGCGGGTTGAGTGCGACCACGACCATGCGACTGTTCCCCTCAGACCGTTATCCCCTGCCGCTGCCCGAGGGGCATCGATTTCCGGCGTCGAAGTATGGCCGGCTGCGGCGGCGGCTCGAGGCCCACGCCGCTGCAGGAGCCGACTTCCAGTTCGTCGAGCCGCATGCGGCGACCGACGACGAATTGCTGCGTGTGCATGACCGCGGGTATGTCGGCCGCGTCTTCTCGGGAATGCTCACGGCCGATGAGGTCCGTCGCATCGGCTTTCCCTGGAGCCCCGGTCTCGTGGAGCGGTCATTACGGAGCACCGGTGCCGCCATCGATGCCGCCGCGGCGGCGATCGAAGACGGCGTCGCCGCGAGCCTGGCAGGCGGCACCCACCACGCGGGCACCGACTGGGGAGAGGGCTTCTGCGTCTTCAACGACACCGCCGTGGCAGCGCGGGAGATGCAGGCCCGTGGACTCGTCCGGCGGATCCTGATCCTCGACTGCGACGTGCATCAGGGCAATGGCACGGCGGAGATCTTCGCAGCCGATGCCAGCGTGTTCACGATGTCGATCCACGGCGCACGGAACTTTCCGCTCCGCAAGTTTCCCAGCTCGCTCGACGTTCCACTCGACGACGGCACCGATGACGCCGGCTATCTGGAGCCGCTCGCCCATGCCCTCACGGAGTCGTTCTCCCGCTCCCGCGCCGAGCTCGCGATCTTCATCGCCGGTGCCGATCCCTACGAGGGCGACCGGCTCGGGCGGCTCAGACTCACGAAGGCCGGCCTGCTCGAACGGGACCGCATGGTGCTGTCGGCGGCCCCCGGGGCCGGGGTGCCGATGGCGATCGTCTGCGGCGGCGGCTACTGCGACGACATCGAGTCGATCGTCGACATCCACGCCGCCACGATGCTGCTGGCGGCCGGGGGCTGAATACCGCGGGGCTGGAGGTCAGCCTTCGTCGACCGACTCCGCCACGGGCTGCCCGCGGTTGTCGAGGCTCCAGGGACCGGTGCCGTTGGCGAGCAGGAAGACCATCGTCCCCATCAGGGCGACATTTTTCATGAAGGCGATGACTTCGTCCTGCTTCACCGCCGGATCGGCATCGACGGGAAGTTTCCAGAAGTCATGGAAGTAGTAGGTCGCGGCGGCCAGGAAGATCAGCAGCATCAGCGCGCCGAGGCGGCCCTTGTAGCCGAGCACGATCGACAGGCTGCCGAGGATCAGGAAGGCGATCGCGCCCCAGAGCAGGATCGTCGGGGAGGGCACACCCTCCGCCGCCATCTTTTCCACGGTGCCGTTCAGGTTCGGGATCTTGCCGGCGACCGCACTCATCAGGAAGATCGCCGCGATCATGACCCGCCCGAGCAGCGACAAGAGACCCTTGATGACGTTCATTGTGGTTCCGCTCTCCGCGGCGTGTGACTGGATGGGCCGGGGCCGTGACTTGGGAAAAAGGGTAGCACGATTCAAGACCGCCTGAGAAGGCGAAAATGGAGCCGCTTGCCTTCGGGCCGCGGTTCGTCGTCCGACAGCCCCTGCGGCCGGTCCACGAACGCTGGAATGCCGCGATCAGCCTGCGTCCGCCACCGTGGCCGGCAGTGCGGCGGCCAACCAGGCCTTGAAGCCGCCGACGAGGTCGTGCACGCCCGTGTGGCCGAGGTGCTGCAGCAGGCTGGCGGCGATCGCCGAGCGATAGCCCCCCTCGCAGTGCACGACGAGCGGCCTGTCTGCGGGAAGTTCGCTGAACCGTCTGTCGAGATGCGAAAGCGGGATGTTGAGACTGCCGGCAATGTGGCCCGCGGCATGCTCGGACTCGCTCCGCACGTCGATCACCACCGGCGTCGCCGTCATTTCGGTCCGCGAGCCCCCGAGCCACTCGGCCAGCGCCGGGGCGGTCACTCGCGCTGTCCGCTCGATCAGGTCGTCGCGGGAGGCCAGCGCGTTCATGCCGCCGGCCAAGTAGCCGCTCACGTTGTCGAAGCCGATTCGGCCCAACCGCATCACGGCCTCCGCAGCGGGTTGGGCGTCTTGGCTTCGGCCCCCCTCCTCGGCGATCACGACGAGCGGCCTGTCGTGCGCCAGCATCGAGCCTGCCCACGTCGCATATTTCCCACGGAGGGCGATGTTGAGAGCCCCCTTGAGATGGCCCCCTTCGAAGTCGATTCCGTCGCGAACGTCGAGGATCTGGGCTCCTGACTTCTGCAGGGCGAGGACGTCGTCGAGCGACAGCGGCCTGAGCGTCTGCCGCATCGCGTCGTCGAGCGACGCCCGTTCCTTGCGATTGAGGATCGCGTCGTGGACGAAGTAGTCGGGTGCCTCCGGCTGATCTGCCGTGACGATCCTCTTGAACTCCTCCCGGCTCATCGGCTGCAGGGCGTAGTTGAACCTTTTCTGTTCACCGATCGTCGAGACGGTTTCCCGGGAAAGCGCCTTGCCGCACATGCTGCCCGCACCGTGTGCCGGATAGACGAGCGTGGCATCGGGGAGGGTGACGAGTCTGGTGGTGATGCTGTCATAGAGCATGTCGGCGAGTTCGTCGGCCGTCACTCCGATGCTCGCGAGGAGATCCGGCCGGCCCACGTCTCCGATGAAGAGCGTGTCGCCGGTGAGCACGGCCAGCGGCTCCTTTCCACTTTTCGCCAGATCGTAGACGAGGATCGAGATGCCCTCGGGGGTGTGACCCGGGGTCTCCATGATCTCGAGCCGCACGTCGCCAAACTCGACAATGTCGCCATCCTTCATGTGGACGCAGGCAAACTCCGCCTCCGCACGACGCCCAAGGTGGATCGTCGCCCCCGCCTTGTCTCGGAGTTCGATGTGGCCGGCAACGAAGTCGGCGTGGAAGTGGGTGAGGAAGACGTGCTTGATCGTGGAGCCACTGGCCTGGGCATCGGCGAGATACTGGTCGATGTCGCGTTGGGGATCGACCACCACCGCCGTCTTCGTCTTGTCGTCGGTGATCATGTACGACGCATGTGACAGGCAGGCGAGGTAATACTGTTGGATCTTCATGTTGTTTGCCCCAGGTTGGGAGTGACTCACCGCGAGCAGGTGGTGGCGGTTCGGCAGGCTTGGTTCCAGGGCATTCGGGCGATCAGCATCGCCATGCCGCAGGTGTCGGTGAGCCCGGCGAAGACGAGCCCGCAGCCGACGAACCCGGCGAGCCCGGCGCCCACCTGTCGCCACGAGGGATCGGGTCCGAATGCTGCGAGTGCGGCCCCGACGGCCACGAGCGCGCCGGCCGCGATCCGCACCTGTCGTTCGAGTGACATCACCTTCCGGCCACGGATGACCGGCATGCCCGCGGCTTCGCAGGCGGCCGTGCCCCCTTCGACGCTGATCACGTCCCTGACTCCCGCCGCGAGGAGCTGCTCGCAGGCCTTCTGGCTGCGGGTCCCAGACCGACAGACGAAGTACAAGGGGCCATTGCCGCCGAGCGACGCGACTTGCTGTGGATCGAGCCGGTCGAGCGGAATGTTCTGCGCGAAGTCGACGTGCACCTCGCCAAACTCAGCCGGGGTACGGACATCGATGAGGGTGACCTTCTCGCCCTTGTGGCGAAGAGCGACGAGGGTGGCGGGAGAGATCGTGGCAACCATGGAAACGTTCTCCGGAAGGTGAGCAAACAGATTCTGAGGAGCGTTCACCGCGCAGGAAAGGGTGTCGGCCATCAAATCGGGGCAACGACGCGACCATGCCGAATAATACGGCCGCCGCTTCGTCCTCGCACACCCCGACCCGCCGTGCCTCCCGAGGATAGCCCGGTCAATGAAACCTCCGCACCGGTCTTCCGGCTGATGAGCGACTCGTGAGCCTCGGAAGGAGCGGCCCGGGCGTCCGGAGCGGGTTTGAGCGGGTTTCTTGCAACGCCCCGCACCCGCTTCGGTGGCTTTTTTTTCGCGCGTGCGCAGACCGTGTCCCAGTTCGCAGTTTCCCGACAT
>SXWC01000066.1 GCA_005789975.1 Planctomycetaceae bacterium | reverse complement strand
GACCCGGCCCTGCTGCGGCCCGGCCGATTCGACCGTCACGTGCTCGTCGACCGCCCCGACGTCCGCGGCCGCGAGGCCATCCTCCGGGTCCACGTGGCCAACGTGAAGCTCGATCCGGCCGTCGATATCTCCCAGATCGCCCGCATCACCTCCGGCTTCGTGGGTGCCGATCTGGCGAATCTCGTCAACGAGGCGGCTCTGCTGGCGGCCCGCAACGACAAGCCCGCGGTCGGCATGGACGAGTTCAACGAGGGTGTCGAGCGCGTGACGGCGGGCCTCGAGAAGAAGAAGCGGGTGATCCACGAGGACGAGAAGAAGCGGGTGGCCTACCACGAGGCGGCCCATGCGCTCGTCGCCTACTCCCTGCCCAACACCGACCCGGTTCACAAGGTGTCGATCATTCCCCGCGGCCTCGCCGCCCTCGGTTACACCATGCAGCGGCCGGAGGACGACCGCTACCTGCTCACGCAGAGCGAACTCGAGAGCCGCATCCAGGTGCTCCTCGCCGGCACCATCGCCGAGGAGGCCGTCTACTCCGACGTGTCGACCGGCGCGCAGAACGACCTGGAGCGGGCCAGCGCGATCGCCCGTTCGATGGTCATGGATTACGGCATGAGCCGGCTGGGCCGCGTCACCTATCGCGAAAGCCCCCGGTCCCCGTTCCTGGCGGCGGCCGGGGCCGATCTTCCGGCCGCGCGGAGCCACAGCGAGCAAACGGCCCGCGAGATCGACGAGGAAGTGCGGCGGATCATCGATGCGGCGATGAACCAGGTGCGTCGGATCATCGAGACCCGTCGTGCCGCGCTCGAGGCGGTGACCCGGCGGCTGATGGAATGCGAGGTGATCGACGGCGCCGAACTGAAGGTGATCGTCGAAGCCGCCACCGGCGCGCCGCAGATCGTGCCCGGCACCGACACCGAGCGCCGGCCGTCGCGGCCTGCCGCGGCCGACTCGACGGAGGCCGGTGCGGCCGAGGCCTGATCGGCCCGGCGCCACCACGACAACCGTCATCGTCAGCCCCGTCGGGCCCGCGAGTGATGATTCAGCCCGGCTCGGGCCGATCCTCTCCGATGCGATCCGAACCGCCCCGTGTCGCGGCGGATCCATCCGGCAGGGAGCCGTCGGCAGGCGGCGAAAAAACGACCATGTGGAAGAGCTTTTTTCTTGCCGCGGGCATCTTCGCCGGCATTGTCGGCGTGGAGATGCTCGTGATCGATTCGGCGGTGGTGATGCCGATCGACGGGCAGGGTGCCCCGAGGAACGTCTCCGCCCCTGACTGGGCGCCTTGGACGCTCCTGTCGGTGGGCGCGGTGACGATCCTGCACTTCTGCAACCTCCAGGCAAAGTCGTCGTCGCTGCCGGCGAAGACTTCCGGCGTCGGACACTGGTAGGCTTGCGGACGGTTAGCGACGGTCCGGGATCGCGGTTCTCCGAGGGTCCACGGCCGGGGCGGCCGCATCCCTGAGATTGGTCCATGCCATGACCACCGCCGCGGCTCCGATCACGACCCACACCCACCCGGTTCGGGACACGGTGCTCTACGACGGGCAGTGCCGGTTCTGCCGCGGTCAGATCGCGCTGCTCCGCCGGCTCGATGTCACGCGTCGGCTCGAGTTCATCTCCCTCCATGATCCGGGCGTGGCCCGCGACTTCCCGGAGATTCCGCGAGAGGATCTGCTCGCGGAGATGTTCATCGTCGATCGGCTTGGCCGCACGCATCGCGGGGCGGGTGCGGTGCGATATCTGTCCCGCGTGCTCGTCCCCCTCTGGCCACTCGCCCCGCTGCTGCATGTGCCCGGCAGCATGCCGCTGTGGCGCTGGCTCTACGGGATCGTTGCCCGGAACCGCTATCGCATCGCGGGCACGTGTGACGAAGGAACCTGCCGGGTTCCCTGAAAAAGAACGCTCGAGGAACCGGGTCGGTTCGTCGTTGCCCGCAGGGAAAGTCCTGCGTCCGCTTGGCGCCGCCCGGGTTCAATCGCGGAGCGGATGTCTTCGCCGGCCGACGGATCAGGCGTCGGCCCCGTCGCCTTCGATTTCCTTCAGCAGGCGGGTCATGGTGTTGGCATGCACGCCCAGAAGTTTTGCGGCTTGGGCCTTGTGGCCACGGGTCAACTGCAGGGCCTCGCGGATGGCCTGCTCGCGGAGCTTGACGAGATCGAGGCACGGCAGGCGTCCGGAAGCGGCTTCCGCGGACCGGCTGCCACCCTTCGAGGGAACCTTCGGCTCCATCTGCAGCACATACGACTGCTCGATGGTGTGTTCCAGTTGACGAACGTTGCCCGGCCACGAGAACCCGCAGAACTCGGCCAGCGCCTCGGGCGACGGTGTCCAGACGGGGAGACGGTAGCGTTCAGCGAACCGCTTCGAGAAAAACTCGATGTAGCTCGGAATGTCCTCAACACGCTCCCGCAGAGGAGGCACACGGAGCTCGATCATGTTGAGACGGTAGGAGAGGTCTTCGCGGAAGTCGCCCTTCTCCACTTCCTTCTCGAGATCACGATTGGTTGCGGCGACGATCTGCACGTCGATCGGAACCGGTTCGGTGGCACCCACGGGGAGCACCTCGCGCTGCTGCAGAACCCGCAGGAGTTTGGGCTGCAGTTCCGGCGGCATCTCGCCGATCTCGTCGAGAAACACCACGCCGCCAGCCGCGCCGCGGAAGATGCCGAGCGAACGGCCGTTGGCACCGGTGAACGCACCCTTCTCGTGACCGAAGAGTTGGCTCTCCGCGAGCGAGGGCGTGAGGGCGGCGCAGTTGACGGGGATGAAGGCCTTGTTGCGGCGGGGACCGCTGCGATGGAGCAGACGCGCCCAGAGTTCCTTGCCAGTGCCGGTTTCGCCGGAGACGAGCACGGTGCATTCCACTTCAGCCGCCCGTTCGATCGACTTCGCGATGCGGCGCATCGCGGCGCTCGATCCGAGCACCCAGTTGCTGCCGCCCATCGGACTGTTGAGCCGGGAGCCACCGGCTCCGCCGGGCATCTCGACCGTCACGGCAGGATCGAGCGAACCGCCGCGCGGATCGCGGACTGCGGAGTCGGACGCGGCGAAACTGGTTGGTCGAAGAGCCATGCTGCGTTCTGCAAGTTGAGGGCCGCTCGGCCCCCCGGGTCAACGGGTCAACGGGTCAACGGGTCGCCGGGTCGCACCACTCGGGTTCCAGTATCGCTGTGACACAACCCGATTGCAACACGGCGGCCGCCCAAAAACCCCCCGCCGGACGGACCTGCCGAAAAAGCCGATAATACGGCCTTTTTGCGGCGGTTTTGCCGCGGTTTTGCCCAGATTAACGGGTTACCGGGTTGTTGCCGCCTTCAGAAAGACCAGATGCTGCCACGGCAGCCGATCAAACTCGGCCAACACCCTGAATCCGGCAGGTTCCAGTTCGGCCCGAATTCCGGCCTTGGTCATTTTGTGCAGCGGCTTGATCGGCACAGCGGCGTCCTCCCCACGAAACTCGACGAGGGCCAGCCGGCCGGAGGGGGCAAGGGATTCCCGGATCCGCGCGAGCATCGTCTCCGGATGGGAAAACTCGTGATACACATCGACACAGAGGCAGAGGTCGATCTTTCCTGCGGGCAGCCGCGGATCGATGACCGTGCCGAGCACCGGCTTGATGTTCGTGAGCCCCTCATTGGCGGCGTTTGCCGCGAGCATCCGCAGCATCTCCGGCTGGATATCGACGGCGTAGACGGTGCCCTCGGGGCCCACCAGACGGGCGAGCGCGAGGGTGTAGAAGCCGTTGCCGCAGCCCATGTCGCAGATCGTCTGGCCAGGTTTGACGTCGAGCGCCTCCAGCAGCATCCGGCAGTCCTCCTCCCGCTGCCGGCTCTCACGGACGAGCCACGGTGCGCCCGTGTAGTGCATCGTCTGCGCGATTTCGCGGCCGCGGTGGTGGGTCGCCGCGGGAGGGATGACTGCCGCGCGATCGATCGCCGCGTCGATCCGGAGCGGCTCCACCGACAGCGTCTCGCCCTGCATGCCGAGAAGCAGAAGCGGGAGGCACCAGCGGAGTCGAGACAGCATGGCCATGGGTGCGGAGAGTATACGCCCGCCGCGTCGTCCGTTTCAGGCGGCCTTGGCCCCATCGTCGTCGAACGCCGGCAGGCCATCCACATCGTGGCAGCTCACCAGCGTGATGCCCTTTCGGGAGGCGGTCGCGAGCACGGCCGCGGCGTCCACGAGGATCGTCCTGCCCGCCTCGATCGCCAGCACGTTCGCCCCGGCCGCGGCGAGCGAATCGAGCGTGCCCACGCCGATGGTCGGCATGTCGAACCGCAGATCCTGGAGGGGCTTCGCCACCTTGACCACGGTCATCCCGCCCGACGGGCACAGCCGTCCCGCGCGGCGGATGCATTCGTCGGTGCCTTCAATCGCCTCGAGTGCCAAAGGCGCGCGGTTTCTGACGACGGCCGTCTGTCCGATGTCGAGTCGGCCGAGTTCCTTCGCCAGCCGCCAGCCGAAGGCGACGTCGGCCTGCTGTCGTGACGTGAGTCTCGAGCCCGCGAGGATTCCGACCGTGGCGAGCAGTTCGGGGGCGAAGTCGGTGGCCGGGCAGATCATCACGCCGGCGGCGTCGAACGCGGCGGTGATCGCCCCCAGGAGCGAATCGTCGCGGTTGTCGCGGCGCCGGCTCACGAAGTGGGGCCAGAAGGTCGTAAGCCCGGTCCAGTCGGGAAGGTGACGGAGCCAGGCCCGCTTGCCGAAGATCTTCGTCTTGTGGATTTTGCCGGCCATCGTGGCCCGCCGCACCCCATGGCGGTGGAAAAAATCGACGGCCCGACCGATTTCAGCGACGCCGACGTGACCGTGGACATCGGCGAGTGGCTCGAGCGCGCAGTCGGCGTGGTCGCGAATGGCGAGGATCGCCGTCCGACCCCCGTGCCGCCGGACGGCTTCGGCGACCGCCAGGGGAAAGCGGCCCCAGCCGGCCAGGATGCCGATCGTCTCGCCTTCGAGTGCGGCGGATGCGAACTGGGAATCGCTCGACTTCGTCATGGTGGCTGGCGTCCGGCGTCAGGCGGCGTCGGCCGCCGGGCGGGCAGCGGCCCCCTCGAGCCCGGCCACGCGGGCGGTGAGCTGCTTGAGATCGCGGCGCATGTCGGGGAGCTTGCTCAGGGCCGCGAGCTGGAGCTTCCGGTCGCGGAGGTCGATGGCAGGCTCGCCGAGCACGATTTTTCCAGCCTCGATGTCGTTCGAGACGCCCGAGCGGGCGCCGAGCACAGCCTTGTCGCCGATGTGCACGTGGTCGCGGACCCCAACCTGCCCGGCCATGACCACCCAGTCGCCGGTGGAGGTGCTGCCCGCCACGCCGACCTGCGAACAGATCATGTTGTGCCGACCCAGCCGGCAGTTGTGGGCGATCATCACGAGGTTGTCGATTTTGGTGCCCGTGCCGACGACCGTGGGGCCGTAGGTGCCGCGGTCGATCGTGGTGCCCGCGCCGATTTCGACGTCGTCGGCCAGCTCGACCCAGCCGAGTTGGGCGGAGAGCGTGTAGCCGCCGTCACCCGCCTTGTAACCGAAGCCGTAGCCGCCGAGGACGGCGGCTGCGTGGATCAGGCAGCGGTCGCCCACGATCGTATTTTCGTAGAGCACCGCATTGGGGAAGACGATCGTGTCGGCACCGATCCGACAGCCTGCCATGATGCGGGCGCCCGAGTGGATCGTCGTTCCGGGTCCGATCTCGACATCGGCGCCGATCGTCGCGAAGGGATGGACATCCACACTGCCATTCAACCGCGCCGTGGGATCGACCGCGGCCTGCGGGCTGATGCCCGTGCGGGCTTTCGGTCGCGCCGGACGGAAGAGCAGGATTGCCGCCGCGAAGGAGGCATGCACGTCGTCAACCTCGATGGCGGGACGGTCGAGCGGCCCCGAACCGGCGGGAACGATCGCGGCGCCGGCACGGCTCCTGGTGAGGAGGTGCAGCTTCTCGGGCGAATCGACGAGTGTGATGTCGTGCGGGGTCGCCGTTTCGAGGGTCGCGGCCGAGACGATCGCGAGCGAAGGGTCGCCGCCTGAAAGCGTTCCGCCGATGCTGGTGGCGAGATTTCCGAGCGTGATGGGCATCGACGGTCCTCCCTTTGGGCTGCCGCCGCAGACGGGGGCGGGGGAGGGAGGGTAGGGAAGACGCCGCCGGCCCGCAAGCCGGGGTTCGGCGGCGAAAACACCGAGTGCCGCCCGTCGTGCCGGCCCGGCGAGGGGATGCAGCGCCGTCCACTGACAGGACCTGTGGAAACGCCGGGACTTCCACGGCCGGCGATCCCCGCATCTGCTCGGGCAGACGGGTGCCGCGGTCTGCTACCGGGCCTTGAGATCGGCCAGGCCTCCGTCCACGCCAAGCACCTGCCCGGTGATCCAGCTCTGGGCGGGATCGAGCAGGAAGGCGATTGCCCGGGCCACGTCCCCGGGCTCACCGAGGCGGCCGAGCGGGTGCATGCCGAGCGACGCTTTTTCAGCCTGCTCGCTGGCGACGAGCCCCCTCGTCAGCGGCGTCCGCACGAGCCCCGGGGCGACCGCGTTGAAACGAACGCCCTGCCGCGCGTACGTCGCGGCCGCCGAGAGCACCAATCCGATGACGCCCGCCTTGGCGGCCGCGATCGCCTCATGATTGGCGATTCCCACCCGCGCCGCGGCGCTCGACACGAGCACCACCGAACCCCCCTGGGCCTTCAGGAGCCGTCCCGCCGCGCGAACGCAGCCAAAGGCCGACGAGAGATTGGCCGCCAGCGTCGCCTGCCATTCGGCGGTCGTCGTGAGATGCGCCGGCTTGAGCAGCAGCGACCCGGCGCAGTTGACGACGCCATCGAGCCCCCCGAGGGACGTGGCGGCCTGATCGGCGCACGCATCGATCGCATCCGGATCGCAGGCATCGACCGTGGCGAACGGCATGTCGAGCGTGGCGGCGAGCGGTGCAAGCCGCTCGGCGGAGCGTGCGGCGAGGAACACCCGGTCGCCCCCGGCCACGAGAAGCGTGGCCAAGGCGGTGCCTATTCCGCCGGAGCCGCCGATGAGGAGGATGCGTTGCGGCATGGTCAGAGCCAGTCGCCTACGGTCTGCTCGAGGCGGGCCTCGGCCGCCATCATCCGCAGCTTGTCCATGGCCCGGCCCTGAATCTGCCGGATTCGCTCCTTGCACACTCCCATCTGGCTGCCCAGCTCGCGGAAGGTCCGCGGCGGACGGCCGTCAAAGCCGAAGCGGGCGACCATGATCTGCCGTTCGCGGGGCTCGAGCTCACCGAGAAACTGCGTGAACAGCCCCTTGAGCAGGGCGATTTGGCCGCTGGAGCAGTAGTCCGTCGTCGGTTCGGTGTCGGCACGATCACGGAGCGACTCATCATCGTTGACGAACCGCTTGCGGAACTGCCGGCCCCGATGGGAGAGTCGGAAGAAATGCCGTTGGATGGCGTAGGTCGCATAGGTGCTGAACCGGTTGCCGAGAAAGAAGTTGAACTTCTCGACCGAACGCATCAGGGCCACGTTGCCTTCGCTCACCAGTTCGTCGAACGTCCAGGATGCGTCCACGAACTTCTTGGCGATCGAAACGACGAGTCTCAGGTTGGACGTGATCAGGATCGCCTTCACGGTCTCGGCCTCGGTGAGCCAACCCTCGACCTGATCGATCTGTCGGATCGTCGCCCGCTTCTTGTCGAGCCGCGCACGGGTCGTGGCGGCACGGAACTTCAGCCAGTTCATCCGCCGGAAGTAGAACTGCTCCTCATCCTTGGAGAGCAGCCGGGTTTGATACAGGCTGGCGAGGTAGGGGGTCAGGCCCTTGGAGTCGGAGGACGGGCCGCCCCGCTTCTCGAGCGGCACCTCCGCGTCGGTCGGAGGGACGGTCGCCAGCTTCTCGGCGTCGGCCTTGAGGAAGCCACGGCAGGGGATGTAATCGATCTCGCGGGCAAAGAACGCCTCGCGGCGGGCGACACGGACCGCACGTTCGCGGGCCGCGGTGTCATCGGCCAGCATCATCCGGCCGGGAGACGGGGATTTTCTGTGGCGGGCCAGGAGTTTCGAGGCCTTTTTGGCGGGAGCGATCACGGCACACCTCACGGGAAGCGACCGGCATGATCGCCTGTGAGAGGAACCGGAGCCGGGGAATCGGATTAACCGACCCGCCGCACAAGCCGCCGAATGTGCCGCCGAACGAGGGCCGGAATCCCGGCTCTGCGGCCGTTTCGGCGGGCCGCCCAGGCGGCTCCTGCCGTCGCCACCGCCAGGGCCGCCAGGCCGATTTCCGGCTCGGGCACGGCGCTGAGGGCGACTCCCATGTCGATGTGCTCGTTGCCCACGAGCGGCACGGAGAACGACTGGCCCATGTAGGTCCAGGGTGTCGATGCGGGAAACTGGTAGTCGGAGCCGGTGTCGAAGACCCCGAAGGAGTAGGTCGCCGTGCCGTTCACCGGCCCGCCACCCAGCGCGGGGGAGAGGGTTGCCGAGGCCGTGAACTCGATGTTGTAGAGGCCCGGGGCGGTGAATCCGTAGTTGAAGTGGGTGTGGGTTCCGGCAGTGACACTGAAGGCGTTCGGCGTCGATGCTCCCGACGCGGTGGACATCAGGGGCACCACCGTTCCAAAGTTGTCGACGTTCCAGACGGAGAACGAGCCGGGCGCCGGTCCCCCGCCGGAACCGGTCACCGCCACGAGTGACCAGAGTAAGGACGACGAGAAATCGGCCGGGGTGAGCTCCTCGGTCCCGATGCTGAGAAAGAGCACGGCCGGGTCTTGATTCTTGGGCAGCAGCCAGATCGGCGACCCCGCTGAGACTCCGATGAAGTCGAACTGGCTGCCCGCGGGCCGGGTCGTCTTGGCCGCGGCAACGACGGGCAGCAAGCCCTCGTCAGCCGCGAATTCCGAAGGCGTGACCTCCGTGCTGTGGAGATGCAGGTCGAGTTCGTATCCGGAAGCCGAAAGTCCGCAGAGAAAAGAACCGAGCAGGAGGCCGTGGAGGAGAGCCGATCGGAATGCCATTGGGGAAAATCTCCTGGAAAATGTCAATTCGGGACGGGAACGGCAAAGTTGAGGTTGGCGACGACCCATTCGTCGATCTGGGCTTCGTCGATCACCTGCACGCGGCAGTCGCCGAACAGATAGTTCGAGCCGCCGGCATGCCTGTCTGTCTGGATGTCCTCTTTGATCCGGGCCCATGTGCGAGGCACGCGGGTGGGGAGCGTGAGAGGGTCCTTGAACCAGTTCAGCCCGTGGGTGTGGTCGGCATGTGAAATCCCCACCTTGTCGGATGTCTCAAAGGCGATGAAGGTCTTGGATTTCGCAGGAATGCGGAAGTAGTTCGTGATCGCGCCCTTGTCGCCACGGATACAGACGAACGAGTTGAGCAGGTAGCTGGTGAGTTCTTCACGGAGCCGTGCCGGACCGTTGCGATCGGACGGACAGATTCGAATGGCGTCCACGCTCTCCATGAAGGGGGCGACCGTATAGATCCAGGCCTTCTCCTCCTCGCCGTGCGCGAGATCGTGGCTCGACAAGGGCATCGCACCCCGGTGTGTCTCGGCAAACTGGACGACAGCCAGCCCGACCTGCCGCAGATTGCTCGCGCACTGCATGCGGCGGGCCGATTCACGAGCCGCCTGGACGGCGGGCAGCAGGAGGCCGATCAGCACGCCGATGATCGAGATCACGACGAGGAGCTCGACGAGCGTGAAGCCGCGGCGGCGGCCAGGGAACGCGTCAGGCTTGATGCACTTCGATGTCATTTGCAACTCTATTGCATTTATAGGGGGAGAGGCTGTCGCGTCAAGTCCGCTGCACCGCGAGGAGGCCGAGGCGGAGGACGGGCCACGCATGATCCGCCGCCGGAATGGCAGCGTGGCCGGAACTTGCACCGCGCGGAGAAACGATCCACCCGCCCTTGTTGGAGGGCGATTCGAGCGGGGCCACGGGATACGGCACCGACTCGGAACGGGGGATCAGGACGCGGTCACGAGCGATCTTTCCAGGCGGAGAGCGTCGAGGGCAGGCTGAGGGCGTCGAGGGCACCGTGGCCCTTCAGAACGCTCCCGTCGCAAGTGACCCCTTTTTATTCCCCCCCGAAACGCCGGTCAAGCGTCCAGCTCCGAAGGAAACCAACGATTGTGTCGGCCCGCATCTGGGCGTACGCTGCCGAGGCTGGGGGTATCCCCGAGAACCCAGGTTTTCCACGAGCAGGATGCGCGGATGGCGATGAATCGCAGGAATTCACGGTCCCGAGAACCCCTGGACCGGGCCGACCGCAGGCCCGTTGCCGCCGGCGGGTCGGCGGTGAGCGCCGGCCCAACGATCGCCGGTTGGTTGCCGGCTGACCGCTGGCAGGACTTTCTGATGCGGCTGGCCGTGATCGTGCTGGCGGCGCTCTGGATTTATTCGCCCGTCTACCACCCGTTCTTTCCCGCCGACTGGCTCTGGGACGACGACCAACTGCTGACGGCCAATCCCACCGTCCAGTCAACAACGCTCGGCGCATTCGTCAAACTCTGGATCAACCCCGATGGCGCCGACTACTTTCCGCTGAGCTACACGGCGCTCTGGATGCAATGGCCGTTTTTCCAGATGTGGCCGACGGGCTACCACCTGACGACCATCATCCTGCACATCGTGGGGGCGCTGCTGCTCTGGCGGCTCTTCGCCCTGATGAAAATCCCGGGGGCCTGGCTGGGGGCGGTGATCTTCGCCGTGCATCCGGTTTGCGTCGAGTCCGTGGCCTGGGTGTCGGAGCTCAAGAACACGCTCTCGCTGCCGCTCTTGCTCCTGTCGGCCATCAACTTCGTGCAGTTCGATGATCTCAACGACGATTCCCCCGCCGCCCGCCGCCATTACCTGTTCTCGATCCTGTTCTTCCTGCTCTCGATGCTCGCGAAGACTTCGGTCGTGGCGCTGCCGGTGGTGCTCCTGCTCCACGCATGGTGGAAGCGGGGCGGCGTCGCCGTCCGCGACCTGATCCGTGCGGCGCCATTTTTCCTGATCTCGATCGTGCTCGGCATCATCACGATCTACTACCAGCACGGCCGGGCCATCGGCCAGGAGACGATCATCGTCGGCGGCCTCGATTCCCGGATCGCCACCGCCGGGATGGCGATCCTCTATTACATGAAGCTGATCCTCTGGCCGGCGACGCTCCTGCCGATCTATCCGAAATGGGAGGTCGATCCCCCCAAGGTCTGGCAGTTTCTGGCCTGGCCCGTGATCGCCGCCGTCGGCTGGTTGTGCTGGCAGAATCGGGCGACGTGGGGCCGCCACGCGATCTTCGGCCTCGGTTTTTTCCTCTTGATGGTGGCCCCCGTGCTCGGGTTCGTCACGATTTCCTACATGCGGATCACCTGGGTGGCCGACCACTTCATCTACCTGCCGATGATCGGCGTGATCGCCCTGATCGCCGCCGGCGTCGCCACCTGGTACGACCGCGTGTCGGCCCCGGAGCGGCCGCTGGTCGCGGTGGGCACCGCCCTGGTCCTGGGGGTGCTCACGTGGATGGCGTTCCGTTACGCAGGTGCCTGGGTCAACGAGGACGCCCTCTGGACCCACACGCTCACCTTCAACGAGAACGCCTGGCAGGCCCACAACCGGCTCGGCGCGAAGAAGTTTGCCCGGGGGCATGTGGACGACATGAATCCCCCGACCCGCATCCAAAACCGCGGGGCGATGCACCACTTCACCCGCTCGACCGCCCTGCGGCCCGATCTCGGCGAGACCCACAACAACCTCGGCACGGTGCTCTCGGCCAAGGGGCGGCTCGACGAGGCCGTCGAGGAGTTCAAGGAGGCCTGTCGCGTCACTCCGCACGTGCCCGCCATCCATGTGAACCTGGCAAACGCGCTGGCCGCCGCCGGCCGCTTCCCGGAGGCGGAGCTCAAGTTCCGGGAACTGATCGAGGGCTTCGAGAGGGAGCACGCCAAGGTGGCCGAGAGGTTGGGCAAACCCGATCTGCGGATCGACCCGGGCATCGCCTCGCTGCTCAACAACTTCGGCGTCGTGCTTTTCAAGCAGGGCAAAAAAGAGGAGGCGATCACCGCCCTCCGAAAGGCGCTGGTCATCAACCCCAACCTCAAGGATGCCCGCGAGAGTCTCGCCATCGCCACGGGAGAGAAGCCGATCCCGGAACAACCGCCGGCGCGGGACCAGTCCGAATCCCCGCTCTCCCCCGCGGCATCGTCACCCGCTCCGCTGCCGATGGCGGTGCCGACGTCGCCCACGCTTGGTCCGCAGCCGTAGGCGGCCGTCGCGGCTGATCAGGCCCGCTTGAGCCCGTGGAGCTTCGCGAGGAGGCCGTCCCGAAAGTCCGGATGCGCGATCGAGACGAGCAGCCGGCCCCGCTCCGCGAGACTCTTGCCGTGCAGATCGACGGCACCATGCTCGGTGACGACCCAGTGGACGTGGCCCCGGGTCGTGACCACGCCGGCGCCGGGGGCGAGTTCGGCCACGATCCGTGACACGCCCCCACCGGCGGCCGTCGAGGGCAGCGCGATGATCGGCCTGCCCCCGCGGCTCATGGCGGCGCCGCGGATGAAGTCCATCTGGCCTCCGATGCCGGAGTAGAGCCGATGGCCGAGGGAGTCGGCGCAGACCTGGCCCGTGAGGTCGATCTCGATCGCGGAGTTGATCGCCACGACCCGATCGATCTTGCGAATCAGGTTCGTGTCGTTGGTGCGGTCGCAGGGGTGGACCTCGACCAACGGGTTGTCGTCGATGAAGTCGTAGAGCCGCCGGCTGCCGAGGACGAAGCTCGCGACCGTCCGCCCGGGATGGATCGCCTTTTGCCGGTTCGTGACCACGCCCGACTCGAGCAGGGAAACGACCCCGTCCGACACCATCTCCGAGTGGATGCCCAGGTTGCGGTGGTTCTCGAGGCGGGCCAGCACCGCCGTCGGAATCCCGCCGATCCCCACTTGCAGGCAGCTGCCGTCCTCGACGAGCGCGGCGACATGGTCGCCGATCCGTGCCTCGACGGCGGTCACGGGCCGCGGAGCGTGTTCCGGAAGATCGCGGTCGGTCGCGCACCAGGCCGTGACGCGGTCGAGCGGCACCGCCGAATGACCGTGCGTCCGGGGCATCCGCCCGTTGATCTCCGCCAGCACGATGCCGGCCGTGTCGACGGCGGCACGGGCGGTGTCAACCGACGTGCCGAGCGTGGAGATGCCGTGGCGATCCGGAGGGGAGAGCTGCACGAGCGCGGCGTCGAGCCGCACGCGACCGTTGGTGAAGAGTGCCGGGATGTCGGAGAGAAAGATCGGCACGAAATCGGCCTGCCCCTCGGCCACCGCGGCCCGCAGGCCCGCACCGATGAAGAGCGACGTCGAGCGGAAGCGGGCCGTCTGCCCGGGAGCCGTGAAGGCCAGCGGGCCCTCGAGGTGGATGTGCCAGAACCGCACCCTCTCGAGATCGGTCCGCCGGGCGAGCGCGTCGATCAGCGGCGTGGGGGTCGCCGCGGCCCCGTGCACGAACACGTTCATGCCGCTTCTGATCCGCGACACGACGGCGTCGGCGGATTCAGCCCCCGTCTGCCAAGCCTGCATGAGGACGTCTCCACGATGGCCCACTAGGATATGGCCGACCCACAGGCGAGGAGGATTGAATGACGAGGCAACTGGTGCTCGTGCTCGGCGACCAACTCGACCGCCGGGGTGCGGCGTTCGACGGGTTTGACCGCGGCCGCGACCGCGTCTGGATGGCGGAGGTCGCCGAGGAATCGACCCATGTCTGGACGCACAAGGCGCGGATCGCGGTCTTCCTCTCGGCCATGCGACACTTTCGCCGGGACGTCGAACAGGAAGGGATCGCCATCGACGCCACCGAGCTGACCGCGGAGCCACGACCGAACGAGCCCGGCACGCTCGCCGCGGCGCTGCTCGCGAGCCTCGACCGCGACCGGGCCAAAGGCCGCATGCCCGAACGCCTGGTCGTCGTGGAGCCGGGGGAATGGCGGGTGCAGGAGGCGCTCCGCGGGGCGGCGAAGCAGGCCGGGGTGCCGCTCGAGATCCGGCCAGACCGGCACTTCTACTCGTCGCGCGACGAGTTCGCGGCCCACGCCGAGGGCCGCAAGCAGCTGCGGCTCGAATACTTCTACCGGCCCCTGCGGCGGAAGTTCGAGGTGCTCATGGACGACGGCGAGCCCGCGGGCGGCCAGTGGAACTACGACGCCGAAAATCGCGGCGCGTTCCCCAAGGCGGGACCGGGAAAGCTGCCGGCGCCGATCCGCTTCGAACCCGACGCGATCACGAGGCAGGTGATCGACCTCGTCAGGAAGCGGTTTGCGACGCACCCGGGAAACCTCGACGACTTCGACTGGCCGGTCACGCCCGCCGACGCCCGGGCCGCGCTCGATGATTTTCTCGCGCACCGGCTGCCTCATTTTGGCACCTACCAGGACGCGATGTGGACCGGCGAGCCGTGGCTCTATCACTCCCGGCTCGCGCAGGCGATGAACATGAAGCTCCTCGATCCGCGCGACGTCGTCTCCGGCGCGGAGCGGGTCTGGCGGGACGGCGGGGCGGGACTGGAGGCGACGGAGGGATTCATCCGTCAGGTGCTCGGTTGGCGGGAGTATGTCCGCGGCGTCTACTGGCACTTCATGCCCGACTACGAACGCCGCAACGCGCTGGCCGCCGAACGGCCGCTGCCCGGCTTCTACTGGACGGCCGACACGGAGATGAACTGCCTCCGCGACGCCCTCGGCCAGACCCTCCGCCACGGCTACGCGCACCACATCCAGCGGCTGATGGTGACGGGGCTCTTCGCGCTGCTCCTCGGCGTCAAGCCGCAGGAGGTGCATCGCTGGTACCTCGCCGTCT
>SXWC01000065.1 GCA_005789975.1 Planctomycetaceae bacterium | reverse complement strand
GAGCTCGCCCCAGTCGGTGGGCGGTCCACGAGCGGGTGACACCGGCGGTGGCTCAAGCGGTTCGCCAAGATGCGTGAGGATTTTCCGGATCGGCCCCGGCTCCGTGATGAACGCGATCAGTCGGATGTCGCCGCCGCAGTTCGGGCACTCCAGTGGAAACTCCTCCCCCACCCGCGCCATGAGCTTGGCCCAGGCGATCCGCGAGGTGTCGTGCGAGCGGGGCTTTTGACGAGCGTCGCAGCAGCCTTTCGCGGCATGCCCACCGGCCGCATGCCCGCCGGTCAGAGCCTCGCGCCGCTTGCCGATGTTCCCGATAGCCAGCGCCGTGACGGCGGGCCTGAGCTTGTGATTGGGTGCAAACACCCCGTGATACCGATGCCTGTGCTTCCGAGGCGGCGGCACGAGGTCGGCGAGCCGGTCAAGAAACTCCACCGGCGAGAGCTCGACCACGCCATTGGCCCCCGGCCGCGTGGACTTGCGCCCACGACCCCGCCCGACCCAGTTGGCCGCCTTATGTCTCGGCAGCACGTAGCGGATGCGAGCGATCTGGCCGTCTGCACCGCGGCTCACGGAGAGCCGCTCGAGCGCGAAGGGTGGCCGGGCGCAATACCGCAGCAGGTGCTCCAAGCTCTGAAAGTAGCTCGGCACGTCACGGTCGATGAGCGTGATCCGCACACTGGCGTCGACTGAAAACCCGCTGTTCTCCCACGTGAGCATGTCGGCGGCGGCAGCGGTGTCGAGCAGGCGAGTGAGCCTGAACCAGCGGATCACGCGGCGGCGGACCCGCTCGGTGAGCGCGGCCAGATCGGCCTGGTTGATCGGTCGGGCCGGCAGGAACACCGGCGGGGTGTCGCACCGTGCGTCGTCGGCAGCCGGCATGAAGACGCCGTCGGTTGCACACACGTGCAGATGCACGTGGTGGTTCAGCGTTGAGCCGAAGCGGTGCAAGAAGGAGATGGCGCCGAGCCGCGGGCGGGCGGCTGCGGGGGCGGCGGCGTCAATCATCACGCCTACCGCAGCGCTCAGCAGCCGCTCGATCTCAGCAAGAAGGATCTTCGTGAGGGCGGCGACGGCCTCGGGGCGGTTGGCGAGAAAGCAGCGCAGCCGCTTCGGCACGGAGATCACCCACTGTCGCACAGGAACCGGCGGGATGACGTGATCGACGAGATGGGCGGCGGTCTGCGCCATGTGCCTGCCATTGCAGGATGGGCACACCCCGCGCCCCTTGCACGAGAACGCGATGACAAACCCCTGGCCGCAGCCCGTGCAGAGAGCACGGCCGAACCCGAAGCAGAGGATGCCGCACTCGAGATAGCCGCGGAGTTCCTCCTCGACGTAGCCCGGCACGGACCGCTCCGCCTGGTCACGCCACTCGAGCCAACTCGCGAGATACTCCGACACGATCTTGTGGAGCGGAGTCTTTTCGGGGCGGCGACGCTCGTAGCGGCGGCGTGGTGCCGGGCTGGCATGCGGCCGGAGGCGGGGCCGCGCGGGAAATCCGCAGAGTGCAGCGACCATGGGCAGAGCGGCCAGTAAACGGGAGTGGTGATCGCCCGTACACTACTTGAGGGATGCCGCCCCCCCGCCAGCAGGCCCCCCGGAGCGCAGCGATCCAGGCCGCTGCCGCTTCCGGTGCTCACGCCCAAGAAACCGGAATCGTTCTGTCTACGACACCTCTCGACGCCAAAGGCCAAGCTCATGGCCCGGGTGGGCGAGGAGTTCCCGCTGCAATGCCCGGGGTGTGGCGGCGACATCCGGCTCAGAGAAGATGGAAGGCCTGTTGTGCGGTCGCCAAACAGCCATCGGTGCCGAGACAGCCCAAAGCCACACCCCATCGAACGCTCGTCACCCGTTAAACGCATGCGGAAGTATTGTTGGCCGTCCTATCCTTCGGAACACCGCAGATATCCTGATCGTCGCTTCCCCGAAGTCGACCTGGGCCTCGCCCGGTGGATGGGAGAGTGGCAGGAACACCTCGCGGCGGCTCGTCGTGACCGGCGTTGCGGGCGGCTCGGCGGCGCGTTGGGCCAGCCGGCGGGCGAGTTCGCGGAGTTGCATCCGCACGCGGCGGCCCCCGTCGGGCAACGCCTCGCGGGCCTGGTAGGCGGCCCGCAGCCAGCGGCCCGCCTCGGAGTAGTTCTGCTTCTTCAGCAGCAGCGCTCCGAGCCGCGCGGCAGCGGCCGGGGGAGGCGGATCCTGCTCGAGCTGACGGCGAAGGTCGGCCTCGACCTCCTCGTCGTCGGTCCGGCGACGAACGAGCGTGCCGAGATCGAATACGAAGTCCCACATCGACTCGCCCTCCTCCGCTGTAGCGGCCCGTTCCGCCCGATGCCGCACGGCGGAGCGGCTGCGGGGCACGATCATGTCGAGATCGCGAACCGTCTGCATCCGGAGCCGCAGACGGCCAGGTTCGCCAACCGAAAGGCTGACGACACCGCCCGGCTCCACCAGGGCGTCGACAGACCGCTCGGCATCGCCGCCCTCGACCGCCAGGATGAGCACGGGGCGAGCCCCCTGGTTGGTGACCTTCACCGTCTCCTTCTCCCGGCCCACGTGCACGTTGCCTGATTGCAGACTCTCGTCCGGGCCGATCTCCAGCGTCCACGCGAAGGGATATTCGACGTCGAGAAGATGGAGGAACATGGCTGAGTATTCCTTGAAAATCCCGACGTGCTCGTGGATTTCGTCCCCCTCGACCACTTCGATCACCACCTGGTGGCCGATGTGCCGCTCGAGCAACGGGTCGTGGGCACTGCTGACCTCGGTGAGCACGCTGTTGCCGAGCTTCGTCAACGTGTCGGCCCCTTCAGCCGCGACAAAGCGATCCTGCATCTTCTGCACGCGGCCGACGACGAGGGCCAGCACGTCGCGCAGTGAATCGGTGGCCGAGTCGCGGAAGATCCGCAGACGCCGAAGCAGCCGCCGCAACGGCCCCGGGTGAAACGATCTCGCGATGTCGGCATCCCGCCGTCGGCGCTCGGGCTCGGTGAGCCGGTCGGCATAGCGGAGGATCGCCTGGATCAGCTTGTATTCGCCGGCGTAGAGAAGATAGGTGGTCTTGAGGCGGGGGCCGTCTCCCTCCCGCTGCGGAAACGTCAACTCCATGCCGCCGCTCGAGAGATCCATGCTGCCCCACACGAGTTTGCCGTCGGTTTTCTGGAGTGTGACGTTGAACCCGTGAAACGAACGCAGGCAGCGATCGGTGAACCGAGATCGCACGTACCCGGCGGCAAGTGTCACCAGGAAGATCAGGCCAACCGTGACAAACAGCGAAGAATCCATGCATACTCCTACGAGCGGTGCCAACCCCGCCAACGAGGGCGCTAGCCTATACGACCGAGCCACGAAACCGAGAAAATCGGGGACGGGAGCGATTTTCCTGCCAATCGCTTCCGCCCCCAATGTTCTCCGCCGAAGATGCCATCGCACCCCTCACCAGGAAACATCGAGCACGGCGACAGTTGATGCAAACCCCCGCGCCGTGTTGAGTTATGATGACGAGGGTGGGAATGCGCCTGCGGCGGGGTGACATCGTCCTCATCCCGGTGCCGTTCACGGACCTGTCGAGCCGCAAGATTCTCAACCGCGACCCGCCGGCATTTCCAAGCGTGACGACCGGGGCCGCACCGTCGACGTGCACGCCCCGCGGCACACGTTCTGCACCCACCTCTCCGCGGCTGGCGTTGCACCTCGAACGGCGCAGGAGGCCATGCGGCACTCGTCGCTCGACCTCACCATGCGGCACTACACCGACCCGCGGCTGCTCGACGTGGCGGGTGGCTATCGCGTTCCTGCCGTCCCTGTCGATTGGCGTCCCGACGCTGGAATCGCCGCGGGCGACGGGCACCGACGACGCTCGCGCCGTTGCACCAAATGTTGCACCGGCTCACGGCCGGGACGGTCAAAACGTGACCGTTCGTGACCGATTCGACGCACGGGGCAACGCGACTGACACGAAGCGAAAGCCGAAGAAATGCCGGGTGTCGTGCGTGTTTCCGGCGAAAAGAGAAATACCCTCGACAGGGATCGAACCTGTAACCTTCAGCTCCGGAGGCTGACGCTCTATCCAATTGAGCTACGAGGGCAACTTCACGCCGCAGAGTCTAGCAGCGGCGGCGGGTCGGAGAAAGCAGCGGCGTTTCGCCCGGCTCTTCGGCCCTGCGGCGGAGCCGCGTTCAGGCCGACCGCTTGAGCAGGGGAGCGGGCGAATCAACGTGCGGCCTTGCCGGCGACCCATGCGCCGCATCGAGCCGGATCATCCGGCCCTCCGCATCACCGGCCACGGCACTGTTCGGCTGCCGGCTCATCAGCTGAGCCAACTGCCGCGTGCGGGGCATGCACGACCCGATCTGCAGCAGCGCCGCAAACCGGCCCGCGAGCATGCCGAGCGTACCCAGGGGAGCGGTCGCCGCCGCGTGCCGCAGCACCTCGCCGACGTGGGCGAGCAGGGCGGGCGTGAGGCGTTCGCAACGCAGCGATCGCCAGAAGAGACGTTCGGCATGGAGGCCGGCCTTGAACCCGCCGCCGTGCCGCTGCACAGGGCCGCTCACGACCCGTGATTCCGACTCGACAACCACGTCGAACTTCGCTGCCGTGATCGCCGCTGCCATGTCGGCCGCGGCAAGAGCGTCGCCGCACGCTTTCGACAAGCCGATGGTGGCCAGCATGTCGGCCCGCCAGAAACCCGCCTCGATGGCTGGAGCCGACGGCGAAACCCGCATCGTCATCCCGCCCCCGGAGTTGCGGTGCGGCACGACCGGCACGCTGCGGCCTCCGGCGGTGCGGCGAATGCCCGCCGAGACTGGCTGCTCGCGATCGCTCTCCGAGACCGCGAGTGGCACCACCGCGCCGACGCTGTCCTTGGCGAAGTGATCCATCGCCCGATCGGTCCAGCCGGCGGTGGCCCTCCAGCCAGCGGCGAGCACGTGAACCACATCGCCCGTGCTCGCGGCCACGCCCGCGTTGATGCAGTCAACGATGCCGGTGGCCTTCGGAACATCGACGAACGTGACCTCCTCGCGGATATTCCACGGGTCGTCATACGGCACGCTGATCGCGACGATCACGTCGCAGGAGTCGGGACGGTGCTCGAGAACGCTGACGAGGGTCTCTTCGAGCCCGGAGATGTCGCTGGCGGGAACCACGATCGAAAGCCGCCGTGGCCGGCCTGAATGAGCCTTCATCGACATGCCCCCCGCTTCGTCCCCATACCGCTGCGCAGACGATCCCCCCGGACCGCCCGCGAAGTCCGCAACCCCTCGACGTCAGGCCGCCACGATCAGGCCGCGGCCCGCTGTGGCTGCAGTTCCGTGAACAGGTTCACGGTGAGCAGCATCTCGCCGTCGGCGTCATAAAACTGCAGCACGCCCACGTCGATCATCCACATCGCGAACAGTTCGGCCACCCGATAGCAGCGGGCCACGCACCGCCCGCGGTCGATGCGGATGTTTTCCTGGAGGTCATCGACGTCTGCGACATCGACGCCCAGCTTGAGGAAATGACGTGAGACGAGGCCCCGGATATCCGCGGCATTCATGTGCAGACGCATGGAAGGCAACCTCCTGTTGCGGGCTGACGAATCGACGTCCTGTCGATCGGGTCGGGAAACCTACCGGGGCGCCGCCGCCGACGAAAGGCTGGTTTGCCCGAGGAAGGAGTCGCGTGGGCGACTTCCCGACCCGCCACCAATGCCTTCCATCGACAGGAGGCCGCGGCCTCGATCAACCGGCGGATCGCCCGCTTTGCATCCAGAGCATCCGGCGCCATCGACGCAGACCGCCCCGTCAACCCAGTCGGAAAGGTCGTGTTGCGGCGAACGGCTCACGGCAGACGGTGGGTCCATGCGACATCCAGATAGCGATCGAGCACGAGTGACGCGACCCTCTCCCGCGGCCATTCGTCGCGGCACTGCTCTGCTCCAAACGCCCGTCGCACCGCGGCCTCGAGCGGCACCCGGCCGAGGCCGAGGTTGGCGACGAAGTCGGCGTGTTCGCGGCCGGCGCGATAGCAGGGCTCGCGCGGCGGATGCCTGAGCACCCGCGAGATCAGGTCGAGATCGAAGGCGTCGAGGAGCGTGCCGTGATAGAGGACGGCCTGGCGCCGCACCCGCAGCGCGTTGCCCGAGACCTTCTTCTCGATGCCGTCCACCGTGATCGCGAGGTCGCTCGACCCCCGGCGGACGACGGGCCTCCCCGCTTCGATGAGTGCTGCGAGGAGCGGTTCGAGCATCAGCGCGTGGATCCTTTCGATCGACGGAGCCGCCTCGGGGAGCGGCGCCACCACCGACCACATCACGCACCCCGGCCCGAGCACGACGGTGAGCCCGCCGCTCGGCCGCCGCAAGACCCGGACGCCGCGGGACCGGCAGGCCTCGAGATCGATCTCCTGCTCGACCTGACTCGACGAACCCAGCACGACGGTGGGCTCTCGGGCCATCCATGTCCGGACCACTTTTCCGGTGAGCAGGCCGTCGTGGGCCTCGGCGAGGAGGGCCTCGTCGAGGGCGAGATTTTCGGCGACGGTCGGCAGGTCGATATCGAGCCAGCAGGCAGGGCCGTCCACGCGAGGACGTTGACTCACTTTCCGGACCTCCTAGACTTTGAACATGAATGAACCAAGCCGCCGCGGTCTCACGGCAGATGACGCCCTGCCCACCGTTGAACCGCCGAACGCGGCGTTTCTGGTCCAACTGTTCGTCGTTCCGCTGACCATCGTGTCCTGCGGGCTGTTTGTCGTCTGGGGATTTTACTGGCTCGCCCAGATGGGCAACGATCCGGAAAGTTACGTGCGGGCTCTGCGCCGCAACAACGAGGGTCGCTGGCAAGTGGCCCTCAACTTCGCCAACGACCTCCGTGGTCCGGGTGGAGCCGCCCTCAAGAGCGACGTGAAACTCGTGTCTGACCTCGCGGGCATTCTCGACGACGAGGTTGCCAGCGGCCGCCCGCAGGGCGGCGGCCACGCGGCCGAACAGTCGAAGACCCTCTGCGGCTACCTGTGCCGGGCGCTCGGTGAGTTTTCCGTGCCCGAGGCGGCCCAGCCACTGCTCGAGCGGGCGACCGACACCGCCGATCCGCAGACGGCGCAGGCGGCCGTCGAGGCGCTCGCCGTGCTCGCTTCCAACCTCACCGCTGCGGGCAAGTCGTTCGCCGAGCCCGAACCCGTGACAAAGGCGATCCTCGCGGCCTCACGGAGCGAAACCAAGACTCTCAGGTCATCGGCCACGTTCGCGCTGGGCGTGATCGGCGGTCCCGAGACGGGACCCCGGCTTGCCGAACTCATCGAGGATGCCGATGACGACGTCCGCTTCAACGCCGCCATCGGTCTGGCGAGGCAGGGATCCGATACAGCCTGGGGACCACTCGAGGAGATGCTGGAGCTCCCGGACGTCGTGCCGCCGCAGGGCGACCAAAAGGGGCAATCCGAGCGGTACCGGCGGGCGATGATCGTGGTCAACGCGCTCAAGGGGGTGAGCCTGCTCGTTGATGACATGAAGCAGCCCCCCCCGGCGAAGATCACGACGCTCATCGCGAAACTGTCCGACGATCCCGTGTCTGACGTGCGGTCGAGTGCCGCGGCGCTCGACCGGCGGATTCGCAGGCTCACCGCCGGCGCGGAAGATTGAGCCGGCTCCTGGTGCCGTTCGAGGGCTTCCTCAGGGCAGACGAATACGCCACGGTCTGAGCTGCCCGCGCCAAGACGCGTCCGAAGACGGGGGAAGGCGGCCCCGCCAGTCAGTCGCTGAGAAACTCCTCGAGCGCCTCACGGAGCATGTCCGCGTCGGGCTCGACGCCCGACAGCGAATGGAAATCGATCGCCGTCTGGGCGGCGTGAATCTCGATGCCATCGACGACACAACAGCCGTGCTCGGCGGCCTGTGCGGCGACGGGGGAGATGTGTCCAGCGAGCACGGCGTCTGCCAGGAAGACCTCGCGACGAAACCCGGTGAACCGGGGTCTGTGGCCGCCGAGCGGCGCCAAAACGACGACACCCACCTCGTCCGGCAGCGTGATCGTGGTCTGCCAGTCGAGTGTTGCCGCTTCCGCCGCGGACACGCCGGCGAGCGCATCGACGAGCGCCCGCGCCCGCTCGGCCTGCGGATCGCAGACGAGCAGCCGCGACGCCCCGGCGAGCGCCAGCTCCAGGGCCGCCGCCCGGCCACGGGCGTCGGCTCCCACGATAAGTGTCGTCTTGCCGATCGGATCGACGTGGGCCCGCAAGGCCTCGACGATGCCGCGGCCGTCGGTCATGTGGCCGGTGAGGCCTTCGGGCCGTTGTTCGATCAGGCTCACACCGCCGGAGAACGTGGCCGTGGGACTGGCCGCCGCCACGAGCGGGAGCGCCGCTTCACGCAGCGGACCGGAAAGCACGCAACCACGAAACCCGAGGACGCCGACACCGGCGATCGCCGCGGCCACGTTCTCGGCCGCGACCTCGCACGTCACGAACCGCCAGTCGAGTTGGGCTGCGGCGATCGCCCGTTCGAAGAGATACTGAGCCGGATTGCCAGCGGCCGGGCAGCCGAGCAGCGCGATGATGTCCTGGAGGGCGGGGCTGGTCATCCGGGGATCCGTCCTTCCATCCGTGGCACCCGGGATCCATTCATGGGATCGACACCCCGGCCGCGGTTCACCGCGGATGGGGATCGCTCAGACCACCACCAGCGTGGCCGCGAGGAATCTCGGATCGGCACGGATCGGATCGAAATCCCGCTCCGCTCCGGTGAGATCTCGGAAGCGGTCATCGAGCGAAATCGCCTTCGTGAGGTGGCCCACCGCCGCCGACACATCGCCGGCGAGCGAGTGGTAGCAGGCCAGGTTATAGAGCAGCAGAGGCTGACTTGGCTCCGTCTCCAACCCGGCGTGGAGGGCGGCTATGGCCTCCTCCAGCCGGCCCAGTCGCTTGTAGCACCAGCCGAGGCCGAGCCAGGACTCCAGTTGATTCGGCTCCGACTCCGCAGCCCGACGCAGCGGGGGAATCGCCGCTTCCCACTCCCCCAGGGCCCGTAGGGCGCGGCCCTCGAGCAGGCTCGCCACCGGCCCCAGACGGCTCGTCTCGGAGAGTTGCCGCAGTTCTTGCAGGGCCCGGTGGAGGAGTTTTTGCCCGCTTCCTGGCAAGGGAGCCTCGCCATCGGCGAGCAACTCGCCGAGTTCGATGTAGCCGGCGGCATGCCGCAGGTGCAGATGTCGAAGCAGGCTGTTCATGGATCGTGGAGCCCCGGGCGATTCGCCGAGCCTTGCCATCCACGCGGCAGTTTAGCCGGCGTGCCGGAAAGGCCAACCCAACCGACGTCATCTTTACGCGGCGGACAGGTCACCGGATCGATCTCGAAAATCGGCTGCTTTCCCGGTTTTTTCGCCTGCCGGCGCCTCGGCATGAAAAATCGGCACGAAAAATCGGCCGGGCCGCCACTCCTTTTCCAGAGAGAGCAGGCGAAGGGTGCACGAAACCCGGCGGCCCCGCCAGCCTTCCGGAGGAACCCATGCGGCTGACCGTGCGAACCCTGTTGGCCTGGATCGACGGCGTGCTCGGCCCGGAAGACCAGAAGGATCTCGGCGAGAAAGTGGCCGCCAGCGACGTGGCAGGGCGGCTCATCGAACGCGCGAACAGCGTCGTGGCTCATCCGGAGCTCTCGGCCCCGAGGCCGGAGGGCAGGGGGCTCGCCGACGACCCCGACACTGCGGCCGAGTTTCTCGACAACGTCCTCGGAGCGGAACCGTTGCAGGCGTTCGAGCGGGTTTGCATCGAATCCGACATCCACCTGGCCGAAGTGGCTGCCTGCCACCGCCTGCTCGCCGAGATGACGGCCAACCCGCAGGTGATCGAGCCACTCGAGGCCGGGCAGCGGCGCATGCTGCTGGCGGTGATCGCCAAGCATGTTTCCGGCGGCATGACGGCCCGGGAGAGTGCCTTGCCAACAGGCGCCGCACGTCTTCGCACGACACCTGCTCCGGCCGCGGCCGGAGAGCCGCGGCGGCCGTCGCGGCGGGCACCGCTGACGGCGTGGATTTCGGCCGCCGCCGCGCTGGGCCTGTTGTTGCTGCTGGGGGGTTTTTTCGTCTGGTCGCTCACCCGTGGCGGCGGCCGCCGCGGTCCGAAGCCGACGGAGATCGCCGCCGTTCCGGCCGTGCCCGAGAGGCCGCCCGAGCCGCCGGCATCGAAGCCTGCGGCACCGGTGGAAGCGGTCGCCGGCGCCGAGCCCCCGATCCAGGAGGCTGCGGTCGCCGGCGAGATTCCAGACCAACCGCCGCCCACACCCCCGGAAATCCGGACGGAGCCGCCGGCGGCGGCACCGATGGAACAGCCGCCGGAGCCCCCGGCCGTGGCGGCGGCCGAGCCACCGCCCAGTCTGCCGCCGGTGGATGATCGCCGCGTGCCCGACGGTGACGCGCTCGCGATCGTCGCGGCGCCGGCCTTGCCGACGGTGCCGCCCGTCGCGGCACCGGGTGCGCCGGAGCAAGACTCCCCTCCCGCTCCCCCGCCGGCCTTCGATGCGGGCACCGTGGGCGGCGCGGGCTTGCTTCTGCATCTGGTGGATGGGGAGAAGATGCCGCGCTGGCGGCCGTTGGTCGCCGGCGACACGCTCACAGAACGGGAAAATCTCCTCGCACCAGCCTGGTGTCATCCGCAGTTCACGATCAACGGGATCACGATCCGACTGGAGCCCGATACCCGCGCCGTGCTGACCCGTGATCCCGACGGCACGCCACGGATCGAGATCGTGTTTGGCCGTGCCGTCGTGGAAGGCGCGGCTGCCGACGCGAAGCTCGGCGTGACGGCGGGTGGATTATGCGGCGTACTCTCCGGGGTGATGCGACAGCCGGCTGGCATCGAAGTCGCGCTCTCCCGGGATCCGGGAGGTGACGACTCCTCCGCGGAGCCGCTGAGGCGGGCGACCATCTTCGCGGGAGCGGCCGAGAAGGTCTGGCGGCAGACGGATGCGGGCGGCGGTGCCGACGAGCCCCTCGCGGGCATTCCCGGCGAGTTGCTCGTCGCCCCGCGGGCCACGCTCGGCTGGGACAACCGCGACCCTGCAGTCGGCGTCGTCGGCCCGCCGCCCGTCGATCCCCCGTGGATGAGGGGCACGGCCGCCAACGGCCGCATCGCGCGGGAGGCCGCGCGGACGCTCGTCGGCCTGTTCGCAACGGATCCCGGCGGCGATGCCGAGAAGGTGCTTCGCGGCATGGCGGCCGATCAACGCTCCGAGAATCGGATGGTCGCCGCCGCCACACTCGCCCTGCTCGGCGACTACGACCAGCTCGTCGCGCTGCTCTGTGACGATTCGCGGCGGGGCATGCTCAACGAGGCCCAGTGGACGACGCTCGAGGAGATGACGGTGCCGCTGGCGCTGGCCCGTGGGGAGAACGCCGCCGCCAAGTTCGGCGAAGCGTTGAAAAAATGCGGACCGGCCGGCAAGGGTGATCTGCTCCTCAGGCTGGCCAGGGGCTTCGATGACGATGAACTCGCGGCCGGCGGCGACGCCCTGCTGGTCGAATCGCTCGATGACGGCAGCCTTGCCGTGCGGCGTTATGCGATCCGCCGGCTCATCGAGATCGTGCAGCCCGACGCACGTCACCGGTTGGGGTATCGGGCCGACTGGTCGCCGGTGATCCGGAAGGACGGCATCACCTGGTGGAAGGCCCAGCTCGACCAGGGCCGCATCCGTCGCGGGCCTGCGCCCGCAGGGTCGGCCCCACCCGCAACCCCGCCTCCAGCGGAACCGGACGACGACTGAGTTTCGCGCCCCACGCGAGGATTCCGCGGTGCGAATTGCTGCGGTGGCGACGCCGGTGATATGCTCCGCGACGACGGACGCATGGCCCCCGGGGGCCGCCGCGGCCCGGCTGAAAAACCGGCCGGCGAGCCCCGGGCGACCTCGAAATCCGCCTCGTTCAACTTTTTTCGGGAGACTCTGGGTGCAAATCAAACTGTCATCGCGTCACGGGCAGCTGAGCCCGGCCGCCCAATCGAAGGTCGAATCGAAGGTGTCGCGGCTGACCCGGTATTTCGACCGGCTGACGGCCCTCAACGTGACGGTTGATCTGCAGAATCGGGCCCTGCCGGCGGTCGAGATCGTGGCCTCGTCGGAGCACTTCCACGAACTCGTGAGCCACGAGACCTCCGCCCACCTCTGGAGGAGCGTCGACGGTGCCGTGCAGAAGATGGAGCAGCAGCTCCGTAAGCACAAGGAAAAGGTCCGCGATCACAAGCATGTGCAGTCGGGCCGCCGGTCCTGACCCCTCCCGCCAATCCGGCCCCATCCCTTCGAGACGACAGCACGCATGAAGTTCTCCGATTTTGTCGCCACCGATGCGATCCGTTCGCGGGTTCAGGCGGATTCCAAGGAGGGTGTGATCCGCGAGATGGCGCAGTCGCTCGTCGATGCGGGAAAGATCGCCGCCAGCGACCTCGAGAGCATCGTCAAGGCGATCATGAAGCGGGAGGATCTCGGCAGCACCGGCATTGGTCGCGGCGTCGCGGTTCCCCACACGAAGCATCCGAGCGTGAGCCGGCTGGTGGGCACGGTGGCCGTGAGCGGGGACGGGATCGATTTTCAGAGCCTCGACGGCGAGCCCGTGCAGTTGTTCTTTCTGCTCGTCTCTCCACCGGACCGCCCCGGCGACCACCTCCGGGCGCTCGAGAACATTTCGCGACAGCTCCGCGACGACTCCTTCTGCCGGCTCCTCAAGTCGGCGAAGGAACCGATCGACATCCAGCATCTCCTCGAAGAGGCCGACAGCCACGGCGTGGCGTCCTGACATGACCGCAGAGAGCAGGGAATCGATTCACGATGCGGCTTCCGGCGGTCTCCAGACGGAGACCGTTTCGCGGGAGGTCGTCGTGGTCAACGCGGCCGGGCTGCATGCCCGCCCGGCCGATCTGCTCGCGCGGGAGGCGCGGAAGTGGCAGTCGCGGATCGAACTGATCAACGACGCGCAACGGGCCGACGGCAAGAGCATCCTCGAACTGCTCACGCTGGCGGCCGAGTCGGGCACCCGGCTGGTGGTCGAGGCGACGGGCCCCGACGCCCGGGAGGCGCTCGAGGCCATCGGCAGTCTTTTTGAAAAACGATTCAACGAACGAGACAGCAACCAGGATTCCTGACCGGCGCGAACGCCCAGGGGCCGAGCACGGCCCCCGATCGTGCCGGCCGCAGAGACAGAACGAAAACCCACAAAGGAGCCGCAAGCAGCCGCCTGGCGCGAGACCCCGGGATCGTGATCGCCTTTCACCGACGGTGGAACGAGCGATCTCCCGTGCGGGTGCTCTGCTGCCGGCTCGCTGACTGCGCCCGATGCTCAAACTCCAAGGCATCGCCGTCTCACCCGGCGTCACGATCGGCGAGGCACTTGTCCTCGACAGCGAGGGATTTCGCATTCCCCGCCGGTTCGTCGAGCGCAGTGCGGTCGACACTGAACTGGCCCGCCTGGCCGTCGCCGTGGGTGAGACCACCCGCGAAGTCGAGCGCAACCGCGACGCGATCCGCGTCGAGCTCGGCGACCAGTATGCGGCCATTTTCGAGGCCCATCTGGCGATGCTCCACGATCCGAAGCTGCAGGAGGAGCTGACCAGCGCCGTCCGCGACAAGAACTGGTGGCCGGAATATGCGGTGAGCCGCACGCTGCGCCGCTACGCGAAGGCGTTTCAAAACCTCGACAACCACATCGCCCAGCGGGCCCACGACATCTACGACCTCGAAAAGAGCCTGCTGAGGAGCCTGCTCGGCCAGCGGCGGGAGACGCTCGCGGCGATCTCGCAGCCGGTGATCGTGCTTGCCCACAATCTCACGCCGAGCGAGACGGCCAACCTCGACCGGAGGCTGGTGAAGGGATTCGCCACGGAGCTCGGCGGCCCGGGCAGTCACACGGCGATCGTGGCCGAGGGCCTCGAGATTCCGGCCGTCGTCGGCGTGGGGCCCTTCCTCGCCGACGTGTCGGGGGGCGAGCCGGTGATCCTCGACGGCAATCAGGGGGTGATCATCCTCCAGCCCGACGAGGAGACGATCGCGCAGTATCGACTCGAAGAGGAGGCCGCCCGCACCGTCGCGGCCCGCCTCGACAGGCTTCGCGACCTGCCTGCCGAGACGAGTGACGGCGTCCGCGTGCAGATCATGGGCAACATCGAGTTTCCGAGCGAGGTGGAGCAGTGCATCAGTCGCGGCTGCGACGGCATCGGCCTCTACCGGACCGAGTTTCTCTATCTCACGAGCAAGCGGGAGCCTACCGAGGAGGATCACTACGCCGCGTACAGCGAGGTGGTGAAGGCGATGGGCGACAAGCCGGTCGTGATCCGCACGCT
>SXWC01000009.1 GCA_005789975.1 Planctomycetaceae bacterium | reverse complement strand
GCGCCTCGTCGATCAGGACGTTGTCGGCCTCATCGACGAGCGCGAACCAGAACGGCCGTTGCAGGAGTTTGGTGGCGCCGGCAGCCGAGCCGCCGGTGAGCATCGCCCCCAAATCAGAACCGCCCTCGTCGAGTTGCCGCTTGAGGAGCCGGTCCTTGAGAAAGTCGAAGCCGAACTCCTTGGCCGTGCCGTAGGTCACGTCGCAGGCGTAGGCACTTCGTCGGGCATCGAAGTCCATCTGCGATTCGACGATGCCCACCTTGAGGCCGAGCGCCTCGTAGATCGGCATCATCCATTCGGCGTCGCGGCGGGCGAGGTAGTCGTTCACCGTCGCGAGGTGCACGCCCTTGCCGGCCAGCGCGTAGAGCACGAGCGGCAGGGTGGCAACGAGCGTCTTTCCCTCACCGGTCTGCATTTCGGCGATCGCACCCTTGACGAGCGCCGAGCCCGCCAGGAGTTGCACGTCGTAGTGCCGCATGCCGAGTCGGCGGCGGCCGGCTTCCCGCGTGGCGGCGAAGGTCTCCACGAGGAGCGAGTCGAGCGGCTCGCCCGACTTCGCACGGTAGGAGAGCGAGCGGCCGAGCCGCTTGAGGGCCACGTCGTCGAGTGCCGCCATCTGCGGGGCGAGCGCGTCGATCTCGCGCACCTGCCGCCACGTCGCTGCGGTGATCGCCGGACGCCTTCCGGGAGCGAGCGGACCGAGCCAGCGGAACATGACAGCACCTCGTGGTCCCAACATCGACTCGGACGGTCCAGCAGGGCCCGGCCCGAGTCTACTGCCGCTGGATGCGGCGGCTGTCGATTTTACCCACGGACCGCTAGTAACGCGGGATCGTCGTCGCGGGCGTGGCGCGGGCCGGCGGGAGCGACTGGGAGCTCGTTGCGAAGGGGTTCCAAGAAGTGTTCGCGGGAGGCTGCTGGTAGGTCGGCATCTGGGCCGTGACCTGCTGCTGGGCCGCCTGCATCCCCTGCTGCACCTGATTGTTGACGCCCTGGGTGTATTGATTGGCCGTGTTCTGCAGCTGGTTGTTCAGCTGCTGCGTCTGCTGGTTGGCGTATTGCTGCGCCTGATTGGCCCACTGCTGCGGCTGGTTGGCGTACTGCTGGACCTGATTCGTGGCGGCCTGCGAGTATTGGTTGGCCTGGTTTTGGAGTTGGGTGCCGTATTGCTGCATCGACGGCGGTGCCCCTGCCTGAGGCTGCGACCACGACCAGGAGTTGGCTGCCGCCGGGGGAGCCCCCGCCTGTGGCGGCACGCCGGGTGCGGCGGCCTGCCACTGCGTGGCCGGGCCGGGCATCGGCGCGCCGGGGTTGGCGGGCATCGGCGGTGCGCTGACCGTGGGAGGGTAGGCGGCGCCTTGGGGCGGCGTTGCCCAGCTGCCGTAGGGCGCCGGCTGGCCGATCATTCCGGTGGCCGGCGCCGCCACGGTGGCCGTCTGGGGCGTCTGGCAACCGACCATGCCGAGCAGGGCGATGCAGACCAGCGCGGCGAATGTGCCGTGTGACGTCTGCCGGGGCTGCGAGGAAGTAGGCACGTCAGGCACTCCACATGGGAACGATTTGGAATCCCGCCGCCGTAGGGGACAATGCGAGGGCGGGAAAATAGCGAATCTGGCCCACGGGTCCAGACCAACTTCCAGCAGATGTCTCCCCCCGTCGGAACACCGGAGGCGACCGAGGCCGACGAAAGCCCGCGCGCGAGCGGCGGGAGACCTCACCAACTCCGCCAGCCTTGTCGGTTCATGCAGCCCCCCCAGACAGCCGCCGCCTTCGATCCGACCGTCACCGCCGCGGCGCTGCGGGAGGAGGCTCTCCGGCTGGGTTTTTCGCGAATCGGGATCACCGACCTCACCGCACCTCCGCACCATGCCCATTTCCAAGAGTGGCTGGCCCGTGGCTTCGCCGGTGCGATGGGGGAATGGCTGGAACGTCACGAGCCGTTGCGGCGGTCGGCGGAGTCGGTTCTCGAGGGGGTCCGGAGCGTCGTGATGCTGGCGACCGACCATGCCACGGCGGCTCCGGCCGTCGGGCAGGTTCCGGGGCAGGGCAGGGGCCGCGTGGCCCGCTACGCCTGGGGCGACGACTACCACGACATCCTGCGGGACCGCAGCAACCGCCTCGGCGCCTGGCTCGAGGCCCGCGTCCCCGGCTGTCGCACCCGCGGGGTCGTCGACTCGGCCCCGATCGCGGAACGGGATTTTGCCCGGCTCGCCGGACTCGGCTGGGTCGGCAAGAACACGATGCTCATCGATCCCGGCGCGGGGAGCTACTTCCTGCTCACCGCCCTGCTGACCGATCTCGCCCTTCCGGCAAGCGTGCCGATCCAGACGGACCACTGCGGCACGTGCACGGCCTGTCTCGACGCCTGTCCGACGGGAGCGCTGGTGGAGCCACGGCTGCTCGACGCCAATCGGTGCATCAGCGGACTCACGATCGAGCAGCGGGGGCCCATTGCCGCCGACCTCCGTGTCGGCATGGGCGATTGGGTGTTCGGCTGCGATGTCTGCCAGGAGGTCTGCCCCTGGAACCGGCACTCGCCGGGATCGACCGAACCGATGTTTCAGGCTCGCGGAGGTGAAACCACCCTGTCGCTGGCCGGCATCCTCCGCATGGACAAGCGAGAGTTTCGCGGGCGTTTCGCCGGCACGGCCCTCCTGCGGCCGAAGCGCGGGGGCCTGCTCCGCTCGGCGGCGATCGCGTTGGGCAATCATCCGCATCCGCCGAGCTTCGAGTCGTTGGCCGCCGCGCTCGATGACGATGAGCCGGTGGTCCGGGGGGCCGCCGCATGGGCGCTGGGCCGCTGGATCTCGGCGGGTGTGCTCGAGGCCGAGTGTCGGACGGCGTTGGCCCGGCGGCGGGAGGTCGAGACCGACGCGGAGGTCGCCGCCGAGATCGCCACCGGGGAAACCCTTGGCGTTTCCGCCGGTGGACCAAGTGGACAAACGTCGTGAATGCGATCCTGTTCGGCACGGGCAGCCCGCCCCGCTGTCATGCAGGGCACAATCGCCATTCAAAGCCGAAGCCGCCCGTCGGGCCGTCTTGCGCATGGTCCACGGACGGTCAGCCGTTCTGTCCGCCGGAATCGCAGTCGGCCGTCTCGTCGATGTCGGCGGCGGGGTCGCGGCCGGGCCCGTCAGCCGCGTAGAAGCGGGCGAGCACGGCCTGCCAGTCGCCGTTGACCTTCACGCCGATGAAGGCGTCGCGGACGGCGAGGTGGTCGGGATGCACGCGGGCATACTTGATCGCAAACTTCCGCATGCTGCGGCCGGCGATCTGTTCGCCGTGGAGGTCCATCGAGAGTTGCCAGTGCTCGCGGAGCACGTCGCGCTGCTCGTGAATCGTGGGGAGCGGCAGCGGCGGATCGCCGGCGAGCAGGGCGAGGGTCTGTCGGAAGATCCACGGATTGCCGATCGCACCGCGGGCGATGCTCACCCCGTTGACGCCGGTTCGTTCGAGCATGGCCACGCAGGCCTCCGCCGAAAACAGGTCGCCCGAGCCGATCACGATCCGCTCGCCGGCGTGCCGCTTCACCGCGGCGAGAAACTCCCAGTTGCTCGGCCCCACGTACTTCTGCTGGACCGTACGGCCATGCACCGTGATCGCCGCCGCCCCGCGGGCGAACGCCCCGTCGAAGATCGTCCAGAAGTTGTCGAGGCTCTGTGGTGAATCATCCAGGCCCCGTCGCATCTTGAGCGTCACGGGCACGTGCGGCGGCAGGGCGTCGCGGACCTTGGCCACGATCTCGAGGGCCGTGGTCGGCTGCGAAAGCAGATAGCCGCCACGGCAGCGGCCGAGCACCTTTTTCACCGGGCAGCCGAAGTTGATGTCGATGACGTCGTAGCCCTCCGCCACGAGCCGGCGGGCGGCCGGCGGGAAGTCGTCGGGATTCGATCCCATGAGTTGTCCGCCGACGGGATGCTCTTCGGCGGCGACGGCGAGACGGGCGAGGTTGCGACGGTTGGTGCCGACCTCGGCGACGAACTTGTCGAGCAGCACCTCGCCGAGGGAATAGGAGGCACCGTACCGCCGCGCGAGCACCCGCATCGCCCGGTCGCTGTAGCCCGAAAGGGCGGCCTGCACGACCGGCGAGCCGATCGGCACGCCGCCGAGCGAAAACGGTGCCGGGCAACGCCGCTCTGCGATGCTCACGTGAGCACCGGGCAGAGATCGAACCACGTCCGTCCCTGGGCGGCCATCCACTCGAAGCTCGACCTCGGCCCCCAGTCGCCGTGCTCGTAGAGGTCGGGGGCCGGCAGCGCGTCGGACGCCCAGGCCCGCGCGAACGGGTCGATGATCTCCCACGACTTCTCGACCTCGTCGGACCGGGCGAAGAGGCTCGCGTCCCCCGCCATCACGTCGAGGAGAAGCGGCTCGTAGGCTTCCGGCAGCCGTCCCTTGAAGTGCCGCGAGTAGCTGAACTCCAGGTCGGTGAGCCGGATGTTCATCCCGGCCCCGGGCACCTTGGTGTGGAAGTGGAGTTGGATGCCCTCCGCCGGCTGGATCTGGATCACGAGCCGGTTGGCCTCGCGGGCCGTGTGGCTGCCGTTGGCGAAGAGTTCCAGGGGCGGCTGCCGGAAGCCGATCACGATCTGGGTGGTGCGGCAACTCATCGCCTTGCCGCTGCGGAGGTAGAAGGGAACCCCCTGCCAGCGCCAGTTGTCCACCTCCAGGCGAATCGCGCCGAAGGTGGGCGTGCGGCTGTCGGGCCGGACGCCCGGTTCGGCCAGATAGCCGCGGTATTGACCCCGGATGCCCGCCGCCGCCACCTCCGCAGGACGCAGGGGGCGAATCGCTTCGAGCACCTTGACCTTCTCGTTGCGGACGGCGCTCGCGTTGAACCGCACGGGCGCCTCCATGGCCGTCACCATCAGCAACTGGAGGATGTGATTCTGGAACATGTCCCGCAGCACGCCGGCGGCGTCGTAGAAGACGCCGCGTCGCCCCACGGGAACCTCCTCGGCCACCGTGATCTGCACATGGTCGATGTAGCGGCGGTTCCAGACCGGCTCGAAGATCGTGTTGGCGAACCGCAGCGCGAGGATGTTCTGCACCGACTCCTTGCCCAGGTAGTGATCGATGCGAAACACCTGGCTCTCGCGGAACACGGTGTGGATGTGGGCGTTGAGCGACTGGGCCGTGGCCAGGTCGGTGCCGAATGGCTTCTCGACGACGATCCTCCGCGCGGCCTGCGACTGGGCGGCCATGCCGTGGGCGCCGAGCGCCGAGACGACGGGCTCGTAGAACTGCGGCGCGGTCGCGAGGTAATAAACGCGGTCGGCCCCCGCGGGGCCCTCGAGTTCGGCGAGGCGGGCCTCGAGGCGGCCGAAATCCTCGGAGCGTTCTATGTCGCCCGGCTGGTAGTGGACGCCGGCGGCGAAGCGACGCCACGACTCCTCGTCGAGCGGCACGTCGCCGGCGTGCCTGGCCGTTGACTCGCGGAGGCTCGCCCGCCAGGTGTCGTCGCTCATCGGCGTCCGCGAGAACCCGACCACGCGGGTGTCGGCCGGCAGTGATCCGGCCCGCATGAGGTTGTAGAGGGCCGGCACGAGCTTGCGGCTCGTGAGATCACCCGAGGCGCCGAAGATCACGATGGTGTGGGCCATTTGGTCAGAACCTCATTCCGGTGAAACCGCCGTCGACGTAGACCTCCGCACCCGTGATGAAGCTCCCCGCAGCCGGGGCGCAGAGCAGGATCGCGGCGCCGAGGAGCTCCTCGGGGCTGCCGAAGCGGTTCATCGGGGTCTGGCTCATGATCTGCGCCGTCCGCTCGGGGGAGAGGATGGCGCGGTTCTGCTCCGCCGGAAAGAATCCCGGGCAGAGCACGTTCACGCGGACTCCCTTGGAGGCGAGCTCGCGGGCGACGTTTTTCGTGTAGTTGACGACCGCAGCCTTCGACGCGGAGTAGGCGAACACCTTCGAGAGCGGCTTGTCGGCCGAGACGCTGCCGATGTTGAGGATCGCACCGCCCCCGGTCGCGGCCATGTGACTGCCGAAGACCTGGCAGCCGATGTGGGTGCTCTTGAGGTTGGTGTCGAGCACCCTGTCGAAATCGTCGTCGGGAATGTCGAAGTAAGGCACCGACGAGTTGACTCCCGCGCAGTTGACGAGGATGTCGGCCTTGCCCCGGGCGTGGATCGTCGCCGCGAGCAGGGCGTTGACGCTCTCGCGATCGACCGCGTCCACGCTCACGAAAGCGGCGTCGCCCCCCGCCGCCTGAATCGCCGCCACGCGGGCCGCGCCCCGGTCAGCGCCGCGTCCCGCGACCACGATGAAGGCTCCCGCCCTGGCGAGGCCGTCGGCCAGCGCACCGCCGAGCACGCCCGTGCCGCCGACCACGACGGCCGTGCGGCCCGAGAGGCCGAACAGGTTTTCGAGATAGCCGTTGGCCATGTGTGATTCCTCAGGCCACGGGCTTCCGCAGTTCGAGCCATTCGGTGTGGAACGTGCCGGCCCTGTCGGTCCGCTCGTAGGTGTGCGCGCCGAAGTAGTCGCGCTGCGCCTGGAGCAGGTTGGCCGGCAGGCTGGCATGGCGGTAGCCGTCGTAATAGGCCAGGGCCGTCATGAACGCCGGCACGGGCACGCCGATCGTGGCCGCCGTCGCCACGACGTGCCGCCACGGGGTCTGGGCCTTGGCGAGCGCGTCGGTGAAGTAGGGGGCGAGCATGAGGTTTTCGAGCTCGGGCCGAGCCTTGTAGGCCTCGTGGATGCGTTCCAAGAACTGCGCGCGGATGATGCACCCGCCCCGCCACATCATCGCGATGGCGCCGAAGTCGAGCGTCCAATCATGCTCCTTGGCGGCCGCGGCCAGCTGCACGTAGCCCTGGGCGTAACTGGCGATCTTCGAGGCGTAGAGGGCCTGCCGCACCTGCTCGATGAAGACCGGCCGTTCGGCGGCGGTGATCGGGGGGCGGGCGACCGGCCCGTGCAGCACCTTGCTCGCCCGCACGCGGGCGTCCTTGAGCGCCGACAGGCAGCGGGCGTAGACGGCCTCGGTGACGAGCGTGCTGGGCACGCCGAGGTCGAGGGCCAGCTGGCTCATCCACTTGCCGGTGCCCTTGGCGCCGGCCTTGTCGAGGATGAGATCGACCATGAAGCCGCCGCTCTCGGGATCCTTGACGGTGAAGATGTCGCGGGTGATGTCGATGAGGTAACTGTCGAGTTCCCCCTTGTTCCAATCGTCGAAGACCGCGGCCAACTCCGGGTTGGTGAGGCCGGCCGCATGCTTGAGCAGCGAGT
>SXWC01000064.1 GCA_005789975.1 Planctomycetaceae bacterium | reverse complement strand
GCTGGGCCGCCTCGATGTCGAAGTCGGCCGCGTTGAGCAGCTTGAGCAGGAGATTTTCGACGTCCTCGCCCACGTAGCCCGCCTCGGTGAGCGTGGTCGCGTCGCCGATGGCGAAGGGAACATCGAGGATCTTGGCGAGCGTCCGGGCGAGGAGCGTCTTGCCGCAGCCCGTGGGGCCGAGGAGCAGGATGTTGGACTTGTCGACTTCGACCTCGCCCGCCTCACGCCCCAGATTGAGCCGCTTGTAGTGGCTGTGCACGGCGACGGCGAGCACCCGCTTGGCGTGATGCTGCCCGATCACATACTGGTCGAGATGGGAGACGATTTCGCGGGGCGACGGGATCGCCGTGAAGAGCTGCTTGCTCGTGCCGCGCCGCTTCTTCTCCTGGTCGAGAATCGACTGGCAGAGCTCGATGCACTCACCGCAGATGTAGACGTCGCCCGGGCCCTCGACGAGCGGCCCGACATCGCGGTAACTCTTGCGACAGAACGAACAGAATGCGTTCTTCTTCGTCGTTCCGCCGGCACCGCGCCGACCGAGCCCGCCCACGTCTTTCCCGGATGGCATCAGTTCATTCCCTCCCGTGCTTCGGCCCGGCATCATCGACGGTCGGCTGCTGCCGACCACCGCGTGCGGGCGTGCCGATCCGCGTTCGCGGCTCGACGAGTGTTCTTATGTTTCGGTATTCCTCTTCGCTCAGCACACCTTGGTCGCGGAGATTTTTGTAGCGGCCGAGCGTTCTTTCCCATTCCACCTGATCGTCAAGGGCCCTGCCCCGCGCTCTCCGGATCATGACGATTGCAGCACCCCCGACCACGATCAGCAGCGCCAGCAGGAACGCGGTGGCCAGGAACGCGGGCACGGATCATCGGCACCCGACGGGAGCCGGCCTCCTGACATGGACGGATGGGGAAGGGTCCCAGTCACCCGAACCCGCTCCAATGGGTCGGTGGAACGCCCGATTATGGCAGCCTGCGGTCTGCCGGGTCCAGAAGAAAAACGACGCAGATTCCGCAATCGGCACAGCCTCGCAGGCCTTGGCGACTCCGTTGATGACGGTCTGGCAGTTCGGGGTGACTCTGCCCCTTGTGCCGAAAAATCGTGGCGCGAGGCGTTCGTTCGGCCGATCACAGGGGTTATGAAGCCCACGGCATGCACCCGTTCCGTCCGCACGATGCAGCCGGCCGCCCGGCGGCTGCTCCTTTTGGCGCTGGTCATCGCCTGCGTTCCTGCCGGACCGCTCGCGGCGGAGCCGCTGACTGCCGCCGGCCTGCCGGATCTTGTCAGGACGAAGCACCGCAGCTTCTCGATCCCCTTCCGGATCCCGAAATCCGAAGACCCCGACGCAGATGCCGCACCACAGAAGGTGGCGCTGAGCGTGTCGACGGATCTCGGCGCCACCTGGCAGCCGGCAGGCGAGGCTGCACCGACGGCGTCGTCGTTCACCTACAACGGCGGGAACGACGGCGAATACTGGTTTCGGCTGCGGGTGCTCGACAAGAAGGGCCGCTCCCGCGGCGGCGAAGGGCCGGACATCCGCGTGCTGGTCGATGCGGCCGGTCCCCGGCTCGCGGGTCGCGTGTGGAAGGGGAGCGATGGCGAGATCATCTGCCGCTATGCCGCGGCCGACGACTCACTGCGGCTCGAGTCGCTCAAGGTGGAGTATCGCGGCGCGGGCGACAAGGGCTGGAAGTCCGTGGCGGCCCAGGCCGTGCTCGCACGTGAGTCGCCGGCGCACCTCGTGGGCGAGGAGATCTGGTGGGCCGGCGAGAAGGTCGAGACGATGACCGTGCGGATCGCCATCGCCGATTCGTCGGGCAATCAGACCGTCAAGCAGTTCACGCTCGAGCCGGCCGATCCACGGGTCGATCAGGTGGCGCTCGCCACGGAGATCGGTGTCCCGCCGCTGCCCGCCCAGACCGTCGCCGACGAAACCTCGCTCACCGCCGGCTCCACGACGGCGGGCCAGCCCGCCGACCGTAGCCCGCTCCCGCCGCAGAATGCCGACGGCGGCTGGTCGCCCGAATCCGCCGCCGGTTGGTCGGATGGACAGCCGCGGGCGCCCGCGGGCTCCAGCGCCGCGGAAGACGGCACCGGCCGAAGCGTCCTCGTGCGGCCTGCCAAAACATCGGCCGCCGCGCTCCTGCCGAGGGCCGACACCCGTCATCCCGCGGCGCGGCAGTCACTGGGCGACGTCGGGATCACCCACTCGTCATCCGACAACGGCCTCGAATACCGCGGCCGTCCGCTCCAACTGACCAAGTCGCGGCGGTTCGCCTGGGATTACGAGATTCCCGCCGGCCGTTCGGCCACGGGCCCGCTCCGCGCCGAACTCTGGACCACGCAGGATGGCGGCGTGACCTGGCAACGGACGGCCGTGGACAACGACGGCGGCAGTCCGATCGACGTGACGTTGCCCGCGGCCGGGCTCTATGGAGTGCGGCTCGAACTCGTCGCCGAATCGGCCGACGAGCCCGGCGGGCCGCGGTCGGGCACCGTGCCGGATGCCTGGGTCGGCGTGGACGAGGAGCCGCCTCACGCGGAACTCGTCGCGATCACCCGCGACGAAGCGGAATTGTCGCCCGCCCTCGTCATCAGATACGTCGTCCGCGATCCCCTGATCGCCCCGGGAACGGTTCGACTCCTCTACTCTCCCAACGCGGACGGCCCGTGGGCGACAATCGCCGACGGCATCGAGAACCAGGGCGAACACCGCTGGGCTCCCGAACGCAGCGTGCCCGCGAAAGTCCATGTCCGCGTCGAGGCGGTCGACGTGGCGGGCAACGTGGGTTCGGCCACGTCACCCGAGCCGATCTCGATCGCCACGCCCCGGTTCGGCGGCAAACTCGGCGGCCTGAGGCCGCTCCCGACCGGCCCGTGATCCACCGGCGTTCGCGTGTCGGCGTCCGCGGCCCCATAATGGCCGCCTGACGAAGCCGCAGTGGTTCGTGCCGCCGATTCAGGCCGCACCGGCCCGGCTCGTCTCCTCGCGCCGGCTCCGATACCCCATGTCCACCGCCGTCACCGCGCTCGACATCCTCGCCAAGCCCGACGCCTGGGCCATCGGCGAACCGTCTCTGGTCGTCCTCCACGGCGATGAGCCCTTTTTCGTGCTCCAGCTGCTGGAACTGATCCGCGAGCGGCTCTGCCCCGACGCGGCCGACCGGGCGTGGGCCTGGCGGGAGTTTGCCGGCGACGAGTCGCTCGATCCCCGCGACGTCTTCGACGAGGCCGCCACGATCCCGATGTTTGCCACGGCCACCCGTGCGGCGGTGGTGCGGCAGGCCGACACGTTCGTCACCGCGGCCCGAGACCGGCTCGAGGTGATCGCGGGGGCCAACCGGGGCCGCCGCGGCTTGGTGATCCTGGAGGTGAAGACCTTCCCCTCCAACACGCGGCTGGCAAAGGCGGTGGCGAAGCAGGGGCTCGCGATCGACACCTCGATCCCGCAGCGGGCCGATCTTGCGGGCTGGATTCGGAAGTGGGCCACGTCGCGTCACGGCATCACGCTCGCCGCGGCCACGGCCCAGCGGCTGATCGAACGCCTCGGCGGCGGCATCGGACAGATCGATCAGGCACTTGCGCGACTCGCGGCGGCGACCGATCCCGGGGCGAAGTCGGCCCCGATTCCACCGGAGGCGATCGACGACTTCGCGGGCTCGCCGCAGGAGCGGACCGCCTGGGGCATGATCGATGCTGCGGCTGGCGGTGACACGCGGCGGGCGCTCGCCGAACTCTCCGACCTCATCGATTCGGGTGAAAATCCGATCGGGATCGCCGCCCAGATCGCTTCGGTCTTGCGGCGGCTTTCGACGGCGGCACGGCTGCTGGCCCTGCCGGCGGCGGCCGGGCGGCCCGCGGGCGTGGAGGAGGCCCTCCGCGAGGCGGGCGTGGCCGCATGGCCGAAGGCCTTGGCCCAGGCGAAGGAGTCGCTGGGCCAGCTGGGACCGCGGCGGGCCCGCAGGCTGCCCGTCTGGTTGCTCGACCTCGACCTCGCGCTCAAGGGAGAAGCTTCCCGGGGACTGCGCGCGAGGCTGGCATTGGAGCGGCTCTTCTGCAAGATGGCCCGCGGCGGTGAGCCCGCCGGCCGCGACCGGATGCGGCCGACTCCCCGCACGTCAGGAGCCCGTCCATGAACGCCGACATCAGCGCCGATCCCCGGGATCTCTGGGACAACCCGCTCGCCTCCCGCTATGCGTCGTCCCAAATGACGCGGCTCTGGAGCGACAACCATCGCTACAAACTCTGGCGGCAGACCTGGCTGGCCCTCGCGGAAGCCGAGGCGGAACTCGGCCTGCCGATCTCACCGGGCCAGCTCGCCGAGATGCGGGCCCACCTCGAGCCGATCGACTTCGCGAAGGCTGCCGATTACGAGCGGCGGATGAGGCACGACGTCTTCGCCCACCTCCACGCCTTCGCCGACGACTGCCCGTCGGCCCGGCCGATCATCCACCTCGGCGCCACCAGCGCGTATGTGACCGACAACGTGGACCTGATCCTGATGAGGGAGTCGCTCGACCTCGTCGCCGCGCGGCTTGCCGCCGTGATCGAGCGGCTGGCCGCCAAGGCCCTGGAGACGAAAGACATCGTCTGCCTCGGCCGCACCCACCTCCAGCCCGCGCAGCCCACGACGATCGGCAAGCGGATCTGTCTCTGGATCCACGATCTCGTTCTCGATCTCGAGGAGATCACCCACCGCCGCAAGCTGCTGCGGGCCCGCGGCGTGAAGGGCACCACCGGCACCCAGGCGAGTTTCCTCGAGCTCTTTGGCGGTGACCATGCGAGAGTCCGCCGGCTCGACGAGCTGGTGGCCCAGAAGCTCGGCTTCCACTCGTCCTACGAGGTGACGGGCCAGACCTACACGCGGAAGATCGACTCGCAGGTCTGCGCCGCGCTGGCGGGCGTTTCGGAATCGACGCACAAGGCCGGCAACGACCTGCGGCTCGCCGCCGCATGGGGCGAGCTCGAGGAGCCGTTCGAGACCGAACAGGTGGGCTCCTCCGCGATGCCCTACAAGCGCAACCCGATGCGGGCGGAGCGGATGTGCGGCCTGGCCAGGTTCGTGATGGGCTTGGCCGCGACGGCGGGCCAGACGGCGGCCGTGCAGTGGATGGAGCGGACGCTCGACGACTCGGCGCCGCGGCGGCTCGTTCTCCCGCAGGCCTTCCTCGCCACCGACGCCCAGCTCGTGATCTACGCCAATGTCGCCGGCGGGCTCGTGGTGCTGCCGGGGAGCATCCGCCGCAACCTCGAGGCGCATCTCCCCTTCCTCGCCAGCGAGAAGATCCTGATGGCGGCGACGACGGCCGGTGGCGACCGGCAGACGCTCCACGAGGCCCTCCGGACCCACAGTCACGCGGCGACGGCCAGGATTCGTGACGGGCACGCCAACGACCTGCCCGAGCGGCTCGCCGCCGATCCGCTCTTCGAGGGCATCGACATCGTGGCGGCGATGAAGCCCGACGAGCTTGCCGGCCGCGCTTCCCAGCAGGTCGAGGAGTTCGTCGCCGAAGCGGTGCAGGTGGCCCTGGCGACCTGCCCGGCGCGGGCTCAGGAGACGGCCCTGCGGGTCTGACGCGAGCCGCGGACCACCGCGGCCCGCGGCCGGTCGGCTTTCACCAATGCGTTGTGCCGCGCAAGCCCAACGCCATGAGGCGTGGGGCGCACTCAGCGAGGGGCTGCCCGTGCCCCGGAGCCGGCGTATGACGCCAAGCGAAGCCAGGATGGCGGAGTGCCGGCGGCATCCGAGTGAGCGAAGGACAGGATGCCCGCAGCGAACGTCCGGCGACGAGGTACGGGCAGCCCCGAGCCGCCCGCGGCCCCACGGCCGGTCGGTTGGACCGGAGGCCGCCGGTCGGCCTCCACGGGAAACCGTTCAGACCCGGTCTTGATGCCGGCTGCGGCTCTTGCTCGAGCGGCAATCGAAGCACAGACCGCTCACGATCAGGCGGTGCGACTCCGCGCGAAACTGATGCTGGCCGGCGACCGCGTCGCAGATCCGGGCGACCTCGTCGCTGGAGAACTCGATCAACTTGCGACAGCCCGTGCAGTAGAGGTGGTCGTGCTGCGGATAGCCGTAGTCGTGCTCGTAAACGGCCCGACCGTCGAGCACCATCTTCTTGAGGAGCCCCGCATCGACCATTTCGGTGAGCGTGCGATAGACCGTCGGCCGGCTGGCCCGGGCACCCTCCGGCGTCTTGCGGAGATCGGCCAACAGCTGCTCGGCGTCGAAATGTTCGTGGTGGCTGGCGACGTGGTCGACGATCGTCCGACGCTGCCGTGTGATCCGCTTGCCGCGGGTCTGCAGAAACTCGGCGAACCGGGCCGCGGGCGTGAGCGCCACGTCGACACTGCCGAGCGAAAAATCGGGGCCCACGGCCATTTCAGCAATCCTCCACGGGGGATTGTAGTCGGTCGCCGGCACGTCGGCTTTCCCCGGCATCCACGCCAGAGGCTCCCCCGCGGGGAGCCGGGCCGCAGCTGGAAATGCCAGCGGCCGGACCGTCACCGGTCCGGCCGCTCATGGTCGGTCTGCTCGGGAAAGGGCTCCCGGCCGCCTGGCTCAGCTGAACGAACGCAGCTGAACGAGCTCAGCTGAGCCGCTCGAGGAGGCGATCGAGGGCGATGTCGAGCTTGTCGGCCGTGTCGTACGAGCCGTCGGCGATCGCCGCACGGATCGCGTTCACGCGGTCGAAGCGGATGTCGGCGGCCGCGTCAGCGGCCCTCACGCCATCGACCGACAGCGTCACGGCATCGTGCACCTCGCCCACGCCCTGCTGCGGAGCAGCGGCCTGGGACGCTCGCGCCGCCTCGACACCCTTCACGGCACCGAGGCCCTGCGAACCCTGCGTCGAAAACACACTGAAGATATTCATGATTCCGCTCCTGACAGGCCCTTGCTCCGATCCCCTTCGTCCCCCACACGGCCGCTTCTACGCGGCACACCGTCGGAGGGTTCGTCGAGACGATCGCGATTCGGTACCTGCTCCCTTTCCATGCCATTGTTGCCGCGCTTCCGCGTTCCGGCGACTCCAGTCGTCGGACAGCGGCCGGTCATGTTCACGTGCCGGTCGCCGCGGCCAACTTCTCATCATCGACACATCGGCCAGAAAACTTCACCCTATTTTTTTCCTGCCAGTTTTTCCCATCCTGCCGATTTCGGCGGCCGCCGGCCCTCGCAGACCGCCCAGCCAGCCCCGCCTCCTCACATCGCGAACTCGGGCTTCCGGCGTCCCAGCTGGCCCTGGAGCCGATCGACGATCGCGCTGTGCATCTGGCTGACGCGGCTCTCGGAGAGGTCGAGGGTGGCCCCGATCTCCTTCATCGTCAGTTCCTCGTAGTAGTAGAGGATGATGATGAGCCGCTCGTTGCGGTTGAGGCCCTTGGTCACGAGCCGCATGAGGTCGGCCTTCTGGATGCGGCGCGTCGGGTCGTCCCCCTTCTTGTCCTCGAGGATGTCGATCTCGTGGACTTCCTTCGAGCTGTCGGTCTCGCACCATTTCTTGTTGAGGCTCACCAGGCTCACGGCGTTGGCCTCGATGAGCAGCTTTTCGAACTCCTCGCGCGACAGGCCCATGTGTTCGGCCACTTCGGCATCCGCCGGGGCGCGGCCGAGCTTGGCCTCGAGTTGCTTGAGGGCCTCGTTGAGCTTGCTGGCCTTGCTGCGAACGAGCCGCGGCACCCAGTCCATCGTGCGAAGCTCGTCGAGCATCGCCCCGCGGATTCGCGGCACGCAGTAGGTTTCGAACTTCACGCCCCGCGACATGTCGAAGGCGTCGATGGCGTCCATCAGGCCGAAGGTGCCGGCCGACACGAGATCGTCGAGCTCGACGCCGTCGGGAAGCCGTGACCAGATCCGCTCGCCGTTGTACTTCACGAGCGGCAGGAAAAGCTCGATCAGACGGTTGCGGAGATCCTCGTCGGACTGGTCCTGCTTGAACCGCTTCCAGAGCTCCAGGACTTCTTCCGCCGACATCTGGGGCGCGTACTGTGCCACGTCATCCTCCTTGACAGGTTCCCGTTCGCAACTGCGCAGGTGACGCGGCTCCGCCGGACACCTCCGCACCGTTGACCAACACCCATGAGGTGCCGGTCATTCCTACCGTCGAGCAGGCTGAACCAACGAACTTTCTTTCGTCGGCAGCCGCGAGACGGTCTCTTGATTCATTTTCGTGGTGCCCCTGCACCTTCCGTCGTTTCTCCAGTGTGACCGGGTGTTCGACCAGTCGTGTGTCCTGTCGCGGCCACGACGCCGCTCAGGCCGCGCGGACCGTCTCCGCGGTGCCCACGGTCGCAAACACCTCGAGCCGGTCCTCATCGACGGTCTCCTCCTCCGCCAGGATGACGAGATCCGGCAGTTGCTTGACAAACGCCTCGCGGACCGCGCGGCGGGCCGCGGCGGGCACGAGGAGCACCGGCTGGCCGCCGCGCTCGATGGCGGTGCGGACGGCCCGCCGCGTGTCGGCGACGAGTTTCGCCGACACGCGGCCGGCCGCGCCCCGGGACGGACGCGCCACCGTATCGACCACCCCGCCGGCGAGCCGGACCGCGGTGAGCCTGCCCTGTGGATCGCGTGCCCGGCGGCAGATCGTGCCTGCCAGCCGGCGACGCACGATCTCGGCGAGCTGCCACGGTTCGGCTGCTTCGGCGGCGTGGTCCGACATGATTTCGAGAAGTTCGGCGAGCGGCCGGATCGGCACGCCTTCGCGGAGCAGACATTGCAGGGTCCGCTGGATTCGGGCGACGGTGAGCACCCCGGGCACGATCTGCTCCACCACGGCCGGCTGTGCGGTCCGCAGCGACTCGACGAGGCGGTTGGCGGCATCCCGGGTCAGGAGCCGATCGGCACGGCGGCGAACGGCGGCCTCGACCGCGCGGACCACGCAGCCCGCGTCGTCGTGCACCGCGGCTCCCCGGCGGCGGCAGGTCTCGGCCTGGGCATGGCTCACCCAGGTGGCGGCGCGGCCGGTGAGCGGATCGAGGGCGGCATCACCCGCGTCGGGCGGCGATTCGCCCGGCGGCAGGATCGCCAGCATCCTGCCGGAGGGGATCTCGTCCTCGATGACGACATCGCCGGCGATCGTGACCCGGTAGCCGCGGGCGGGCAGTGCCAGATCGTCCCGGAAGGCGACCTGCGGGAGCACGAGGCCCAGGTCGGTCGCGATCGCGCCACGCAGCGCCGAGACCCGCTCGAGGAGCGGCCCGTCCCTGGCCACGAGCCCGATCAGGCCGCGGCCGAGTTCCACGGCCACGCGGTCGTCGGCGAGGAGTTCGTCGGCGGGCGACGCGGTTCTGGGAGCCCCCTTGCCGCGACTCGCCTGCCCCACGTCTTCCGCGGCCGCCTCGTCCGTCCCGGCACTCCCGCGTGGGCGCCGTCCGAGCATGACGGCAGCGGTGAGCGTGACGGCCGCCATGCCCGCCAGCGGCAGGAAGGGCAGGCCGGTGAGCGACAGGATCGCGAGGAACACGCCGGTGATCGCGAGCACATGGGGCTGGGAGGTGAACTGGCGGCCGAACTCCCGCGAGAGATCGACCGCCTGACTCGACCGCGACACGAGCAGTCCGGTGGCGACCGAGATGAAGAGCGCCGGCACCGCGCTCGAAAGGCCGTCGCCGATCGTGAGCCGGGCATAGACGCTGAGCGCCTTGTCGACGGCCATCCCGTGCTCGATGACGCCGATCGCCAGGCCTCCGACGATGTTGACGGCCGTGATGATCACGCTCGCCACCGCCTCGCCCCGGACGAACCGACCGGCACCGTCCATGCTCGCGAAAAAGTCGGCCTGACGCTGGAGTTCGAGCCGCATGCCCCTGGCCTGCTCGCGGGTGAGCGTGCCCGCGTTGACCTCCGTGTCGATCGCCATCTGCCTGCCGGGCAGACCGTCGAGCGCGAATCGGGCGGCGACCTCGCTGGTGCGTGTCGAGCCGGCCGTGATCACGACGAACTGCACGATCGCGATGATCGCGAAGATCACACCGCCGACCACGAGGTTGTTGGCGGCGATGAACTCCCCGAAGGATTCCACCACCTCGCCGGCGGCCGCGGCCCCGTCGATCGCCGCCCGCGAGAGGATCAGGCGTGTGGTGGCGATGTTGAGGACGAGCCGGACGAGCGTGATTCCGAGCAGGAACGTGGGGAAGATGCTCATGTCGAGCGGCGTCCGTGCCGCCAGGGCACCGAGCAGGGCGACCACCGAGATGGTGAGGTTCACCGCCAGGAGCACGTCCACCACGGCAGCCGGCACGGGCGCGAGCACCACCAACACGGCCAGGAGGATGGCCGCGGGGATCGCGTAGTCCATGATGTTGGCGGAGACGGGGCGGCGAAGGGCCGCGGCCGTTCCGAGCGGCTGTGCCATGCGAACGAGTGCCGTGAACGACTGCAGGGGATTGGGGCGGCGGGATTTCTGGCCCGTCCGGAGGCGGGACGATAGCGGGCGGGCCTCCGACGGTCCAGACCGCTCGTGCGCGGCTGAAATCGCTACAATTCCGACTCGCCTCCTCCATCGTTCACGGGACGTTCCATGCACTTCGATCGCTTCGGGCTCGCCTTCGACTATCCCGACAACTGGTCGGTCGACACCACCGACGCCGACGGCCGCTACGCCACCGTCACGGTCTATTCGCCGGAGGGCGGCTTCTGGTCGGTCAGCGGCCATGCCGGTGGCGGCGACCCTCGTGAACTCGCGGCGGCTGTCGTGAGCCAGATGAAGAAGGACTATCAGGAACTCGACAGCGAATCGGCCACCGACCTGATCGCGGGAAGCGAACTGCCCGGATTCGATCTCAACTTCTATTGCCTCGACCTCACCAACACGGCCCACGTCCGGACGCTGGAAACGCCGGCGGCCGTCTACCTGTTTCTCTGCCAGGCTGAGGATCGGGAGTGGGATCGCGTGGCGGACGTCTTCGCCGCGATGACGACGAGCTTTGTGAAGGCGGCACGGTAGCACCGGCCGGAGCCGGCGGGTCGCGGAAAGACGGCTTGGCCCCGCGATGTGCTGGGGCTGTCTGTCGCCACACCCGAGCGACGATTGCCTAAGGTCCGCGACCCTGCCGGGCCAACCGCGGGCCCACCACCCGCGGCATGAAGACGTTACGTTGCACACCGCGTGCCGGACGCCGAACAGGAAAAAATCAGGGGGGTTTGGTGCGATCGTGCGGTTTGGGCTGTCCCGCAAGGCCGCCCCGACGGCTTCGGTTCCTTGTTTTTCCTTCCGCCGACGGGTCCTTGGCCGGGGGATTTTGCAGTTTTTACCGCCGGTCGGACCCGCCACTTTTCCGCCTGTCCAACGCGAGTTGCTACGATTCCCGCGGCAGACGTTTCCTTCCGTCCCCCTCCCTCCCCGGACCAGCGACCTTGCACCTTTTCGCCGACACGTCCGCCTCCGCCCTCTTCGGCGGCGAAATCCAGATGATCCACTGGATGGCGTTCGCGGTCTTCGTGACCGTGATGCTGACGCTCGACCTCACGGTCTTCCACAAGAAATCGCACGAGCCGTCGCTCCGCGAAAGCGCCTTCTGGACGCTCTTCTGGTCGGCCCTCGCCCTCGCCTTCAACGGCCTGGTCTGGTGGTGGCTCGGCAGCAAGCCGGCGCTCGAGTTTCTCACCGGCTATCTCGTCGAGTGGTCGTTGTCGATGGACAACGTCTTCGTGTTCGCCGTGGTCTTCGCCTACTTCGGCGTGCCGCTGAAGTATCAGTATCGCGTGCTCTTCTGGGGCATCCTCGGCGCCGTGATCATGCGGCTCACCTTCGTGCTCCTCGGAGCCGAACTCGTCGAGCGCTACAAGTGGATCCTCTGGGTATTCGGCGGCTTCCTGATCTACACGGGCATCAAGCTGGCCCTCGGCGGCGGCGACCACGAGCCCGGTGAAAACGCCCTGATCCGCTTCTTCCGCAGGTTCATTCCCGTCTCCAAGGAGCCGGCGGGCGATCGCTTCTTCGTCCGCGAAGGGGGCAAACTGCTCGCCACGCCGCTGTTCCTGGTGCTGCTCGTGGTGGAGAGCACCGACGTCTTGTTCGCGGTGGACAGCGTGCCGGCGATCCTCGGCGTGGTCACGCCGGGCACCCACTACATGCGGTTCATCGCCTTCACGTCGAACGTGTTCGCGATCCTCGGCCTGCGGGCCCTCTACTTCCTGCTGGCCGGCGTGATGGACCTCTTCCGGTTCCTCAACTACGGCCTCTCGGCGGTGCTCGTGTTCGTGGGCTGCAAGATGATCGCCGAGGCGGCGCGGCACAACGAGTGGCTCGCCGGCCAGGGGGGCTGGGATGCCCACGCCAAGGGGCATCTCATTCATCCCGCAGTGTCGCTCGTGGTCATCGTGTCGCTGATCGGTGCGAGCGTGGCCGCGTCGCTGGCCTTCCCGGAGCGGAAGCACGGCGGCGAGATCGCCGGCGGAGGCAGCGGGAAGCCCGGACACGGCTGACGCGGGCCTGCCTCGCTGCCCTCGCCGCAAACGGAGCCGTGCTCGCGGCCGCAACTTCGCGGTGGCGCAGGGCCTCCTGAACGGCCCGCCGCAGGGTCAACGCGGGGCGATGCCACCGTGGCCCGCGACATCGCCCGCAAGACGGTCGCGGCGGTGGCGTTGCACGCGCCAACGGTCGAGTGAAGATCGCGCTTTCGAAACGGACTTTCCGGGCTTGCAGCGATCACGACCGTGCCTTTGTCGGCCAGGCTCTCAAAAGCCGTAATATCGGCCGAGTGGCGCTGACCCATAACCGGATTGACGAGACAGATGATGACGATTCAAGAAATCGAAAAAGCGATCGAGTCATTGCCACTTGCGGAACAATTGCGTTTGTACAGGGATCTCCCTCACCTTATTGGTCGGGCTCCCGAAGCCGTCCATTTGTTCGGCTGCTGAAGTTGGTTTCCATTGACAGCAGGCTGGTTCACCACTCGATCGGCGTGCTCTCGCAGCCGGATCGAGTCGCGCTCGCGCGGTCCATGGAACAGCTTGGGGGAGACGTCGCCGGGCGGCTTTGCGAGGAGGTGCGACAGCGACAGGCTTGCGCCGTGCCCGAGCCCGCCACGCTCGTGCTCGCCGGCCTCGGCGTGGCCGCCCTGCTCCTGGCCCGCGGTCGCGGACGAGCCTGCTGAAGCCGGCCCTTCACGAGCGCGGCCCCACGCCTCACGGCGTGCGGCGACGGCGTTCACGCTCCGCCGCCGGCCGCTGAATCCCGGCGACTGAGCTCTCGATACAGGGCCTCGTGAGCGGCGGCCATGGCCGCTGCGGAGTGCCTTGACCGGGCGAGGGAATGGCCGTGCCTGCCGAGGCGGCCGGCCATTTCCTCGTCGGCGAGCACGGCGGCGAGCACGCGGGCGAGATCTGCGGGATTTGCTTGCTCGTGCAGCAGGCCCGCCCGCTCGCCGTCGAGCAACTCGGGAAACGCCCCGTGGTTCGAGGCCACCACGGGCACCCCCGCAGCCAGGGCCTCGATCGCCGAAAGCGCCTTGGCCTCGGGCCGCGGCGTGGGCAGGGCGAAGACGTCGATCGACTGAAGGAGATCGAGCTTCGCCCGCCGGTCGATCTGGCCCAGCCAGCGGAACCGATCGGCCACGCCGAGATCGCGGGCGAGCGTGTGGCATGACGCAAGGTAGCCGCGCTCGGCCTCGACCGTGGCCCCCGCCGCGATCACTTCGACGTCGTATCGAGCCGCCACCAGCGGCAACGCCCGCACCAGCTGATCGAGCCCCTTCTCCGGACAGCCGCGGGCAAGGAAGCCGATCACGAGCCTGCCGCCACGCGGCCGTCGCCGCGCGGCCAGATCGGGCGGCTGGGCGGGAAACGCGTCGAGATCGACGCCGTGCGGAATCACGTCGATCCGATCCGAAGGCACGGCCAACCGCTGCCCCATCGCCGCCGCGAAGGCCTGATTGAAGGCCACGAAGCGATCCACATCGGCCGCCCGTTCGCGGAGCAGGCCGTCGATCCGCGAACGATGCGGCTCGGGGATCGCATCCAGAAACACATCTTCGCCCGAGAGACTGCACACGATCGCGGCCCCGGTCGCCTCGCGGATCGAGCGGGCAAGGCCGATGAGCAGCGCGTTGGAGAGATGCACGACATCGGGCCGCACGTCGCGGGCCAGCCAGTGGGAAAGCTTCGCCACCTCCTTCCGCTGCCGGCCCCGCTCGCCCTCCAGGGTCGAGACGGTGAGCGGCCCCAGATCGGCGGCCTTCGCACCGCCCGTGCGGCCGGAGAGCCACTCGAGCAGTGGCCGTGAGTCGAGCGGGCGGTCCACGAAGGCCGGGGTCTGGCGAAACAGCGGCACATGCTCCTGCAGCCAGACGTTGACGCCCCCCATCACCACCTTCCGCTCGGCCACGTTCTCCTCGTCGGTGGTCGTGGGCACGTAGGCCGGCACGAGGATCGCATCGCAGCCGCGACCGCGGAGGGCCCGCACGAGCGTGTTGTCGTGCAGGCAGGTGCCGCAGATGCGGCCCCCGGCCCCGGCGGTGATGTGGACGATCTTCACACGCCGCGGCCTTCGAGGTGGATGAGCACGAGGGCGAGATCGGCGGGCGTGATGCCGCTCACCCGACCGGCCTGGCCGAGCGTCCGCGGACGGATGCGGGCGAGCTGCTCGCGGGCCTCGGCCCGGAGGTGCCGCACGCAGCCATAGTCGAAGCCCTCGGGAATCAGCCGCTGGGCCTGCCGCTTCTGCCGCTCGATCCGCTCGCGATCGAGCGCCACGTAGCCGGCGTAGCGGATGTCGTTTTCGATCTGCACGGCGGCGTCCCGCGACACCGCGGCGAGCACCGGCACCGCCGCCACCGCGTCGGCCCAGGTGAACTCCGGCCGCTTGAGCAGGTCGGTGAGCGACAGGCCGTGCACGCGGTGCACGGCGAGCGCCGCGAGCGTGGCCTCGATCTCGGCCGTCTTGGCCCCGAGCCGTTCCACACGATGCCGCTCGGCGAGCCCGTGCCGCGACGCCAGCGGCGTGAGCCGGCGGTCGGCGTTGTCGTGCCGCAGCGCCAGGCGGTGCTCGGCGCGGCTCGTGAACATGCGATACGGCTCGTCCACGCCGCGGGTCACGAGGTCGTCGATCAACACGCCGATGTAGGAATCCTCCCGCTCGAGCACGAACAGCTCGCGGCCCGCCGCGGCGAGCGCCGCATTGGCCCCCGCCACGAGGCCCTGGGCCGCCGCCTC
>SXWC01000063.1 GCA_005789975.1 Planctomycetaceae bacterium | reverse complement strand
TGCTGCCCGACATCAATGGCAAGGAAGTCTGCCAGCGGGTCCGCAGCGACTCGACCATGGACGAGGTGCGGATCATCTGCATCTCCGGCATGTGCGAGGCCGACAAGATCGAGGAACTCAAGGCGTCGGGTGCCAACGAGTTCCTGCAGAAGCCCTTCGAGGCCGAGATTCTCGTCGATCGGATCTGCAGCCTGCTCGACATCGAGTCGGGTGTGGCCGGTTCGTGAGTCCATCGGGCTCAGGAAAGACATGATGTCGCTCATCGCCGCCCGCGTTCCCGTCGAGGGACGCGGGCGGCGTTCGTAGCGGCGTGGGGTGGATGGTTCGCTGGAGCGTGAGGGATGGAAGAGCGCCGATTCCCGCCCGAGACCTTGGCGGTTGCAGACTCGTCGGAGTCGGGGGCGGCGCTGGTGTTGCCGGGCGGGGCGGCGCGTCCGCTCGCCAATCTCGGATGCGTCAATCTCGCGCGGGCGATCCTCAGCGAGTCGATGCTCCTCGAGCGGCGTGCGGAGCATGATGAGTCGGCGTGGGGCCGCGCGGCTGAGGATCCGGCCGTGAATGACTGGCTGAACGCGGTCCGGCGATTCGGCCGTCTTTCCGCCGGCGAGGGGACGCCGCGGTTGTTGCCCGCCCGGCTCGTTGAGGCGGTCGTGACCGGGGCGCGTCCGTCCCCCGAAGCGTCGCTTCTGGTCGATGTCCTCGCGTGGGTGGCCGACGGTGGCGGGGCCGCCCGGCGTCTGGACCGCGCCGTCGCGGAGGCCCGGCTGGAGGCGGCCCGGGAACTGGCCTACGGCGCCGGGCACGAGATCAACAATCCCCTGGCAAACATCGCCGCGCGGGCCCAGTCGCTTCTGTCCGGCGAGCGCGATCCCGAGCGCCGCCGCCGACTGTCCACGATCGTCGATCAGGCGTTCAGGGCCCGCGACATGATCGGCGGGCTGATGATCTTCGCCAGGCCGCCGAAGCCCCAGCCGGCCGACGTCGGCATCGACGTGGTGGTTCGTCCGGCGGTGGAAGCGGTCCGGCCGCTGGCGGCGTCGCGGGGCGTCCGGCTGGAATACAGCCCGCCCCCCACGCCCGTCGCCGTCCGTGTCGATGCCGGCCAGGTCGCCGAGGCGATTCGAGTGCTCGCCGTCAATGCGATCGAGGCGGTCGAACCGGGGGGCCGCGTGGTGCTCGAAGCGGTGGGCGACGCCGGCGGTGATCGCTGTCTGGTGCTGGTGACGGACGACGGCCGAGGCATGGATCCGGAGGAGGCGCGGCGTTCGTTCGACCCGTTCTTCAGCGGCCGTGACGCCGGCCGGGGCATCGGCCTGGGGCTGCCGAAGGCGCTGCGGCTCGTGGAGTCGAGCGGTGGCACGCTGGCGGTCGATTCGAAGCGGGGCGAGGGAACGCGGGTCACGATGACGTTTCCAGCGGCCGAAAGCGGCTGACGGAGCCGGCAAAGTTCGCCTATCTTTCCGGGGCGCTTTGCCAGTTTGCGGGATGCCCGCAAGGGGCCGCGGGCGGCCCCGTCCCCCTGTCCGGCCGCTCTTGTCGGTGCGACCGGAGTTCTCTATCCTCCCCCCCTGTCGGTCGTCGGGCGATGGATCGCCCGGCAAGCACGCCAGCAGGGATGGACGCATGAGCTTCACCGGTCCGAACGCCGGCGGGATGCACCCGTGCGACGGTGAGAACGACGCGGGGTATTCGACGGCGATCAAGGCACGGCAATTCCCCGGTGGCGGCCCGCGTACGAGGATCGTCCGGGATGCCGGACTGGTCCCGGGCATCCCGGACGCTGAAATCACGGATGCCGGAATCCGGGACGTGGAGCAGCGGACGGCGGCCTGGCTCCGGGGCCGTCAGGCGGCCGACGGCCATTGGCGGGCGCCGCTCGAAGGCGACACGATCCTCGAGAGTGAATACCTGCTCCTGCTCGCCTGGGCCGGCCGGCTCGACTCGGCCGATGCCGCGGGCGCCGGTCGGCGCATTCTTCAACAGCAGTTGTCCGGCGGTGGCTGGGCCATCTATCCCGGCGGTCCGGTCGATGTGAGCGCGAGCGTGAAGGCCTATCTGGCCCTCAAGCTGCTCGGGCACGAGGCCGATTCCGCGGCGCTCGTCCGCGGCCGGAGAGCCATCGAAGATGCCGGCGGGCCGTGGGCCGTCAACAGCTTCACCAGATTTTACCTCGCACTGCTCGGGCAGATGCCCTACTCGGCGTGTCCCGCGGTGCCGCCGGAGGTGGTGCTCCTGCCCGACTGGTTTCCGGTGAATCTCCACCGCGTGTCGGCCTGGTCGCGGACGATGATCGTGCCGCTGTCGTTGATGTGGGCCTTCAAGCCGTTGCGGCGGCTGCCGGCCGGCCGCGGGATCGCGGAGCTTTTCACTTCGCGTGACCGTTGCGGTCCGCCACCCCCTGCGGACGGGAGCCCCTGGGCGCGATTCTTCCGGGGCATCGACCGGTTCATGAAGGCCTGCGAGGCCATCGGGCTGGTCCCGCTCCGGGCGCGGGCGATCCAGGCCTGTCGCCGCTGGATGCTCGCACGCTTCGACGACAGCGACGGGCTCGGCGCGATCTTCCCGCCGATCGTGTGGAGCTTCATCGCGCTCAAATCGATGGGGTGCGACGACGATGCGGCCGAGGTCCGCGAGGCCTGGAGGCAGCTCGAGCGGCTCGTCGAGCGCGAGGGCGACGGCACGACCCGGCTCGAACCCTGCCGCTCGCCCGTATGGGACACGGCGATCACCCTCATCGCCCTCGTCGAGTCGCGCGGGGCCGATGTTCACGGCCGCCATCACTCCCTGGTGAACGATTCACCCGACCGGGCGGTGGAGTGGCTTCTGCAGAATGAGATTCGCACCGCGGGCGACTGGTCGGAGCGGACCCGGGCCGAGCCATCGGGTTGGTGCTTCGAGTACGCCAACCGTTTCTATCCCGACGTCGATGACACCGCCATGGTGGTGATCGCGCTGGCGACGTGGCGATCGGCCGCCGTGAACGGCGGGGGAAGTGATCGGGAGGTGGCGCTTTTGGCGGCCGCCGGTGCCGCGATCGGTCGCGCGGTCCGCTGGCTCGAGGCGATGCAGAACGCCGACGGTGGCTGGGGCGCCTTCGATCGTGACAACAACTGTGACTTCCTCTGCAAGGTTCCGTTCGCCGATCACAACGCGATGATCGACCCGAGTTCGCCTGATCTCGCCGGCCGCGTGCTGGAGGCGTTTGGGAAGGTGGGCCTGCGGGCCGGCCATCCGGCGGTCGATCGCGCCGTCGCCTACGTGCGCCGCAGCCAGGAGGCCGACGGGGCGTGGTATGGACGTTGGGGCGTGAACTACATCTACGGCACCTGGCAGGTGCTCGAAGGCCTGCGGGCGATCGGGATTTCCTGCGACGATCCAGCGGTCGCCGGCGGCGCCGATTGGCTCGAGATCCACCAGCAGTCCGATGGCGGGTGGGGCGAGACGCCGGCGAGCTATGCCGACCCGGCCCTCGCCGGCACGGGCGTGCCCACCGCCTCCCAGACCGCATGGGCCGTGGCGGGCCTCGTGGCCGCCGGTCGGGCGGCCGGCGGTTCGGTGCAGCGCGGCGTCGCCTGGCTGACCTGTCGGCAGGAGGCCGACGGCACGTGGGAGCAACGGGAGTTCACCGGCACGGGTTTTCCACAGGTCTTCTATCTTCGGTATCACTGGTACCCGATCTACTTCCCGCTCATGGCGCTCGCCCGCGTCCGGCGGGCCACGGCGGGCCGTTGCAGGGAAAGAGTCGCATGAGCGTTCCGGTCGGACAGATGATCTCCGTGCTTCGTCATGTCGCGATTCAGCGGCTTCGGGGCAATGCCCGGTCTCCGCTCGTGCTCATGCTC
>SXWC01000062.1 GCA_005789975.1 Planctomycetaceae bacterium | reverse complement strand
CGTGATCCACACCGACTTCGAGCAGGGCTTCATACGCGCTGAGATCTACGCGCTCGAGGACCTCGAGCACTACAAGACGGAGAAAGACATCCGCGCCGCCGGCAAGCTCCGCGTCGAGGGCAAGGAATACGTGATGCGCGACGGCGACATCTGCCACTTTCTCGTCAACAAATAGCCCGCTGGAGCGACTCAAGGTCGTCATCCGACCGCGGCCATGCCGGGGTCCGCGGAGCCGCTTCTCCGCATCGCAGGAGCGGCCGCCCGTCGCCGGGACGGGCGGCCGCAATCCACGCGCGGCTCTTCGGTGAAGAATCACCGGGCCCCGGCGGCCGGGGCTTCCCGGGCGTTCATCGGCCCGGGCGCCCGCGCGACCGGGTCAACACGCCCAGGCTTGCCCCGGGCCCGAACCGTTTCAGTATTTGCCCTTGTCCCCGGTGATCACCTCGCCGCCCGCGCGGGTCACCAGCGAGGAGAACAGCCGGATCGAGATGTCCGAGGTCAGCAGCTTCACGCTCGCGTCGCCAAACGCGACATTCGCACCCGCCGGATGGAAGGCATACACCTCTCCGCCGCCGTCGGTGCCGTAATAGCCGCTCTGGAACGGCGCCGTCTCGATGCTCTCGCCGTTCGTGGCGTTGACGACCTTGGTGGGCGACGACCGGAAGGCCGTACCGTTGGCACTCGACCCGTCGATCGACAGGTCCGACGCCGGCCGCACCCACCCGCCCGCATTGACACGCCGCGCGGGGAACGACCCCGTCGCGTCGTCGGCCCGGGACCGACCGCGATAGACGATCGGCCGACCGGCGCTCTCTGCGAGCAGGATCGTGTTCGAAAGGCCGTCGATCGCGTCCTTGAGGCTGGGCTTGAAGCCGTCGCCGTAGTCCTTGCTCATCAGGCCGTCGCCTTTGCTGGCGGCCGTGTTGCCGCTGTTGGTGGGGGCAGCGGAAGCGGCCGCGTCGGCGAGGTTGTCGTTCGGCGTGCCCGAGGAATTCAACAGCGCGGCATCGACATACACCGTGGGCGAGTAGTCGGTCGGCGCGCAAAACAGTCCGTTGGTCGAGAAACTCGATCCACTCGCGGCGACGACGGCCTTAACGGCGGTCGTCGGGTACGGGAAGGGGGCCGTGCTCGACTGCGGGTCGGCATCGTAGTGGCTTTCAGCGCTCGGTGACGAGCCGCATTCAACCGACTTGAGACGCGTCATGGCCAGTACGGCGTTGGGAATCGTGTAGCCGGCGGCCGTATTCGCCGTTCCCGACCCCCAGTTGGCCCCCTGGTCGAATTTGTCGAAGAGGGCCTGCTGCTCGATGTAGGGCAGGATCCGGGTGATCCACGAGATTCGCACCGTGCCCGGCCGGGCGCTGTTCGGGAGCAGCCCCTGGGTCGCATCGGCGAAGTTGTGCGCCGCGAGCGCCAGTTGGCGGATGTTGTTGCTGCACGCCGATCGCCTCGCAGCCTCGCGGGCCGTCTGGACGGCGGGCAGGAGCAGCCCGATGAGGGTGCCGATGATTGCGATCACGACGAGAAGCTCGACCAGGGTGAAGCCCGGCCGGCCGAGAGCCGATGGGCGGGAACGGAAGCGTGGCATGTCCTACTCTCCTTGTTGATGGAACCGATAAACGAACGATCAAAGGTCGTGGTGCGAACGATCTTCAGGCCCAGGTCACCTGCGAATGAGCAACTGAAGCCCCGACAGGTTTTCCGTGACGAGCACCCGCAGGGGGGTCGTCGTGGCATCCCGGTAGATGGCCGGCACCGGGGTCCGCTTGCCGGGCTTGCCGCCAGACGCTCCCTCCTCCACGACGACGGCATAGAGCCCCGACGCGAAGGGGCGATCTTCCGGGCTCTGAAATCTGCCGTCCTGGCCGGTCGTCAATGACAGGGGCTGCACGCCGCCGCCATTGGCACGATGAAAGGAGATCGTGGCGTGCGGCAGCGGGACCTTGCCCGCCAGCACCACGCCGGCAATGGTGTAGTTCGCGCCGCGACCGCCAGCCAGCGTCACCACGGCGCCGCCGAGCACCGCTGCGACGAGGCCGAGCACGGCGACGCGGAACAGCCACGTCTTCAGCCCGAACCGGTTGACGGAGCCAGCCACGCCTCCGACGGCGCTGCCCAGGATCGCGGACGTCCGCGGCGCCGGCGGACGGCCCTCGCGCTTGCGGGCCTTGCGCTCCAGCACCTGCTGCAGCGCCTCGGCGGCGGCCGACGACGTCTCGGTGGACGTCTTCGCCAGCGGCCTCCGGATCGAGACTCGTTGACGCCGATCATCGGGCATGGAAAAAGCTGCGGAGGTCATGTCGAGGGCTCCTGTGAGCCGTCGCGTTCCTCCGGTTCTTCCGGTCAGTCGCGTCGTGGGTGGTTGGTGGTTGTTGGCTGTTGGTCGGTGTGCGGTGTGGATGTCTGAAGTGGACGAGGACGCGGGGAGCTACTTCACGAAGCGGGTCTTCTCAGTGCGTTCGATCTGCACGACCACGCCGTCCTGGACGATCACCAGGACGGAGCCGTAGCGGAGGCCGTGCAGGGCGTCGCCGATCCGCCGCAGGGTGGCGTCCGAGCCGACCGCCGCCGGCGAATCGGACAGGCCGTTGCCGCCCCCCTCGTGCTGCCTGGATCCCTGATTGCTCATCGTTCGTCCTTTTCTCAGATCACGTATTCAGGACCGGGGATGAACACCCGCGGCGTGCGCGGCGTGATCGACACCTGGACACCAGGCTGAAGGAGCAAATCGCGTGCCGTCTTCACCGGCACGTCGACGTGCAGTTCGGCGTCCGATCCATGGGGCCGACAGGCGACCCGGGAGATCGAACCGCTGCGGGTCACCCGCAACACCCGCGCCGGCAGGCTCGTGCCGGGCCGGCTCGCCGCAGTGCCTGCCGGAGCGATTTCGAGTTCGTGCGGCCGCAGGTAGACACGGGCGTCGCGGGCCTGGGCGTGGGGATAATCCGGATAGTCGATCGGGATGCCGTGCCAGAAGGCCCGGCCGTTCTCGACCCGGCCGTGGTAGACGTTCACGTTGCCGAGAAAGTCCATCACGAACGACGTGGCGGGCCTGTCGAACACGGCATCGGGCGTGCCCTGCTGCTCGATCCGGTCGTGGTTCATGACCACCACCTCGTCAGCCAGTTCAAAGGCCTCCTCCTGGTCGTGCGTCACGAAGACGCTCGTCATGCCGATCTCGTCGTGCAGGCGGCGGAGCCACTGCCGCAGTTCCACCCGTACCTTCGCGTCGAGCGCGCCGAACGGCTCTTCGAGCAGGAGAATCTTCGGACGGATCGCGAGCGCCCTGGCGAGGGCCACCCGCTGCCGCTGACCGCCCGAGAGCTGTGATGGCTTGCGGCCGCCGAGCCCCTCGAGTCGCACGAGCCCGAGCAGTTCCTCAACCCGGGCCCGCACCTCGTCCCGCGGCACCGTCCGCACGCGGAGGCCGAAGGCGAGGTTCTCG
>SXWC01000061.1 GCA_005789975.1 Planctomycetaceae bacterium | reverse complement strand
TTGCGTCGATCCGCACGGCTTTGCCTGAGAGAACCTCGAAGTGCGTGTGAAGCCGGTAGGCAGAGAGATGCCTGCCCTTGGTCTTGGGCGTCCACGAGAGTTCCGCCACACGCTTGACCATGGCTCCGCCGAGCACCGATCCGCCGCAGGCGGTTGGTCGGCCTACGCCGGCTCCCGGGGCACGGGTAGCCCCTCACGGTCTCCTTGTTCGCCGAGAAGAACGACGCCGCATGCGAGGTTCCCTGCGAACCCTGATCGTGTCGGCTTGGCCATCTTTATCGCCAGGGAGGGGTCGCTCACAGGCTGCGATGGCCACGGCGGATCACGCCTGAGGATTAAGGAGGAACCGTATCAGCCGCCGCAGTAGTCGATCGCCCGGGCGATCTCGCTCTTGAGGTCCTTTCGCGGCACGATCCGGTCGATGAACCCGTGCTCGAGGAGAAACTCGCTCGTCTGGAAACCCTTCGGCAGTTCGACCCGGATCGTCGCCTTGATCGTCCGCGGGCCGGCGAACCCGATCAGGGCCCGCGGCTCCGCGAAGCAGAGGTCGCCCAGCGACGCGAAACTCGCCGCCACTCCGCCCATGGTGGGATTGGTGAGCACCGAGATGAAGAGCCCGCCCGCCTGCGAGTAGCGGGCCAGGGCCGCCGAGACCTTCGCCATCTGCATGAGCGACAGGATGCCCTCATGCATTCGGGCGCCGCCGCCCGAGGCGCTGATGATGATCAGCGGCAGTTTGCCCGCCGTGGCCCGCTCGACCAGCCTGGCGAGTCGTTCCCCCACCACGCTGCCCATGCTGCCCATGATGAACGACGAGTCGGTCACTCCGCAGGCCACGCGTCGGGCGCGAATCATGCCCGTGCCGGTCAGGGCCGCATCCTTGAGGCCGGTTCGCTTCTGCTCCGACACGATCCGGTCCGCATAGGGCTTCTTGTCACGAAACCCGAGCGGATCGGTCGGCCTGAGGTCGGCGTCGCACTCCTCGAACGTGCCGGCGTCGAGCAGTTGCTCCATGCGTATGGCGGCAGAGACGTACCAGTGGAAGCCGCAGCCCGGGCAGACGTTGAGGAGCTCTTCCGCCTCCTTGCGGTAGATCGTGGCTCCACACCCGTCGCACTTGAGCCACAGCCCCTCGGGCACGCCGCGCTTGGGCCGCGGCGCCGGACGGCGGGTCGAAGGGGCATGCGTCGCTGCGGGCTCGGCCGCCGGCTGCCGGGAGGCCGAAGTCTGCGGCGCGGCAGTCTGCACGGCTGCATCGGAGGCGTTCGATGACGGGCGGCGGCGTTCCATGCTCGGGACCGGCGGAGGAAAGTGGATGTCGGACGGTGGGGCGGACAGCTGCGACGGCGGTGAGCCTGCCGGTGCGATCAGTTTATCGCCTTGGCATGGGGCGGTGCTGCGCCGCTTTCACCGGGAAACAAACGGTTGCGGGGACGTGCCGCCCTTGGCCGGTGTCAGGGCCAAGCCGGCTCGCGGGGGCTGCCATTGAGCGGCGACGGGAAGTTCGTCGATGAGGTTGACGTCCCGATCGAAGACCCAGAGATCGCCCATCGAGCGGCCTGACACAAGCCACCGCACGACGGCGTCGAGCGGCTGCGGCACGACCAGGGCGATCCGGCCCCCCGGATGCCGCTTGAAGAGTTTCTCCACCGCGGCCTCGATCCGTTCGCAGGCCTCTTCGAGCAGTTCGCCCTCCGGCGGCGCGACCGACCACGGGTTGTCCTGCCACTGGCGATAGAGTCGGGGCTGTTTCTCACGGATCTCGTCCACGAGCTTGCCCTGCCAGAGGCCGAGGTCGAGGTTGCCGAGATTCGCCACCTGCCGCGGCCTGATGCCGCAGGCGAGGCCGACGATGCGTGCGGTTTCAGCGGCGGGCTCGTCGGTCGAGGCGTAGATCGCCTCGGGCGACTCGGCGGCCAGTCGTTCGCCGGCGCGGCTTGCCGCCAGGATGCCTTCCTCCGCGAGCGGCATGCCGAGCGTGCCGCGGATCCTCTCCTGGAGGTCGTAGTCGGTGGCGGCTGAACGAATCACGATCAGATGGTCGGGCACGGGTCAGCAGGTCTCCGGGGTGAGTGGATATCAGGCCGCGGCGCGGGCCAGAGTTTCGAGTTCCGCCAGCGCGCGGCCGTAGTCGGTCGAACGGATCACGGCGCTGCCCGCCACGATCAACTCGGCCCCCGCCGCAGCCACCAGGCCGATGGTTTCGGTCGAGATGCCGCCGTCCACCCCGAGGCGGAACGACGCATTCCGCCGACTGCGGGCCGCCGCGAGCCAGGCGAGTTTTTCCAGGGCGACGGGGTTGAAACGCTGGCCGCCGTAGCCCGGCTCCACGCTCATCACGAGCACGCCGTCGCAGGCATCGAGGTATGGTTCGAGCCGCTCGACGGGCGTGTCGGGGCTGATCGCCAGGTGGGCCCGGCAGCCGAGCGATGAAAGCGTTTCCAGCGCCCGACGGGGGTCGTCCAAGGCCTCGATGTGAATCGTGACGATATCCGAGCCGAGCTTCGCGTAGTGCTCGAGGTAGCGTTCCGGCTCCTCGACCATGAGGTGCGTTTCGAGCGGCACTCGTGCCGCCTTGCGGACCGCTTCGATCACCACCTGTCCATACGTCAACTGGGGCACGAACCGGCCGTCCATGACGTCCAGATGCAGGGCCGACGCCCCCCCGGCTTGGAGCCGCTCGACCTCATGGGCCAGGTGGCCGAAATCACAGAGCAGCAAGGCGGGCAGGACGATCGGGCCGTGGGCCTCGAGGGTCCTCGTGAGCTGGTCGAGAGCCTGTCCTGCCTGGTGGGTCACGGGTGCGTGATGCGGGGGGTGGCGGGGCCGGAAGGCTCCGCTTTGGTGGGCAGAGTCTACCAAGTGGTTCCGAAGAGCGTCTGGCGGAGGGAGGGCAGCGGCCGGTTGTTTGCGACGCAAACAGGCTCTGTGGATAGACTTGCATCCCGAGGAAATCCCCAGTGACACGATCGGTCATCGAATCCGCAGGCGGGGAGCGCGACCACCGTGTTGCCCTGCTGCCCAGCCGTCTCACGGCGGCCGATCTGGCCCGGATCGAGGGCCGTGTCCAGCAAATCGGCCGGGAACTCCTCGCGGAGGCCCTGGCCGCCCGGCCGTCGGTCATCTCGCCGGAATACTGGGCCGAGCAGGCGGGCGAGTGGGCCACGTCCGACGACGACCTGAAGGTGCGGCTCTTCCGGCTCGTCGATTGCATGCCGATGCTCGACGATGCCGCCGCCGTGGACCGGCACCTCCGGGAATACATCGACGACGATGTCATCGAGCGCCTGCCCACGGGTCTCGGCATGGCCCTCAAGGCGGCGCGAACAGGGATCCTCGCCCCCCTCGCCGCCCGCGCCGTTCGCGCCGCCATGCTCGCGCAGGCCCGCCGGTTCATCGCCGGCACGACACCGGCCGAGGCCGCGCGGGCCGCCCTCGTCGAGCGCCGCCGCCACCGCGGCTTTACGCTCGACCTCCTCGGCGAGACGGTGACGAGCGAGGGTGACGCCGACGCCTATGCGACCGCCTACGCCCGCCTGCTCACCGAACTTCCGCCACAGGCCGCGGGCTGGCCCCACGATCCACTCGTCGACGACGGCACTCCCGTGAACGGCCGCCCCACCCCGCTGCCCCGCGTGAACGTGTCGCTCAAGCTCTCGGCGCTCGACAGCCGTTTCGACGCGATCGATCCCGCGGGCACGACCGAGCGCGTGCTCTCGCGTCTGCGGCCGCTCTGGCGGCTGGCCCGCGACTCGGCCGCCCAGATCCATGTCGACATGGAGAGCCACGCCACGAAGGACCTCACGCTCTCCATCTTCAAGCAGATCGCGATGGAGGACGAGTTTCGCGAGTGGCCGCACTGCGGTGTCGTGGTGCAGTGCTACCTCCACGAGACGACCCGCGATCTGCCGGCACTCGCCGCCTGGGCGCGCAGCCGTGGCGCTCCGATCTGCGTGCGGCTCGTCAAGGGAGCCTACTGGGATTACGAGACGGTCCGTGCCCGTGCCGCCGGCTGGCCGATCCCGGTCTGGGGGGAGAAGTGGCAGACCGACGCCTGCTACGAGGCCGCCACGACCTTCGTGATGGAACACGCCGACGTGCTGCGACCCGCGCTCGGCAGCCACAACCTGCGGTCGCTCGCCCACGGCATGGCCGTCGCGGAGCATCTCCGCATCGATCGCCGCACCGTCGAGATGCAGATGCTCCACGGCATGGGCGACGCGGAGAAGGAGGCGGTCACGAAAGCCGGCTGGCGGATGCGGGTCTACATGCCCTACGGGGAGTTGGTCCCCGGGATGGCGTATCTCGTCCGCCGCCTCCTCGAAAACTCGTCCAACGAGTCGTTCCTGCGGGCCGGTTTCATCCAGCACGTGTCGCCGGAGGTGCTGTTGGCGGCCCCGGCGCCGCACGTCGCCCCGGGGGCGGCTGAAACCCCCCTCGGCGGGCACGTCGTCGTCGGCTTCGCCAACGAGCCGCTCGCCGACTTCTCGGTCGAGGCCAGCCGTCAGGCGATGCAGCGTGCGATCGTTCGCGCTGACGCGGAGCTTTCCCTGGAGCCCCGGCGGGTGCCGGTCGTCATCGACGGCCGGTCCTTCGACACCGCGGACCGTCTGATCCGTGCCGATCCCTCCGACATCCGCCGGGCCGTGGCCGAGGTTTCCCTCGCCTCGGCGGAGGATGCCGTCCATGCACTGGCCGTGGCCCGCGCGGCCCTCCCGGCATGGCGGGCCGTGGACATCGGCCGGCGTGCGGAGATCCTCCGGGCCGCCGCGTCGATGATGCGGGCACGCCGCTGGGAGCTCGCGGCCACGCAGGTGTTCGAGGTGGGCAAGCCGTGGCGGGAGGCCGATGCCGACGTCGCCGAGGCGATCGACTTTTGCGACTACTATGCGCGGCAGGCGACCGAGCTCTTCGATCCGCGGCGGGTGGACGTGCCGGGCGAGGAGAATGCGACGAGCCCGCTTCCCCGCGGCGTCGGCGTCGTGATCGCTCCCTGGAACTTCCCGCTGGCGATCCTCGCGGGCATGACGACCGCCGCGCTGGTCACGGGCAACACGGTCGTGATGAAACCGGCCGAGCAGTCGTCGCTCGTCGCGAAACAGCTGCATGAAATCCTGCTCGCCGCCGGCGTGCCTCCGGCGGCGCTCGCCTTCCTGCCCGGTCGTGGCGAGCTGGTGGGCCCCGTGCTGGTGTCGCACCAGGACACGGCCCTCGTCGCGTTCACCGGATCCCGCGCCGTGGGCATCGAGATCAACCGGCTCGCCGCCGAGGCCGGCGGTGGCGGGAGCCGCCTGGTGAAACGCGTGATCGCGGAGATGGGGGGCAAGAATGCGATCATCATCGACGACGACGCCGACCTCGACGAGGCGGTCGTGGCGGTGGCGCAGAGCGCCTTCGGCTTCCAAGGACAGAAGTGCTCGGCCTGTTCGCGGGTGATCGTGCTCGACCGCGTGCACGACGCGTTCGTCACGCGACTCGCCGGCGCGGTGGGCAGCCTGCACGTCGGCCCCGCCGCCGATCCGGCCACGCGGATCGGCCCGCTCGTTGACGAGGATGCCCGGGACCGCGTGCGGTCGTTCATCGACATCGGTCGTCGCACGGCCCGCGAAGTGGTCGCCGTCGAGGCCGGAACGCTCGGTGACCGGGGCTGGTTCGTCGGGCCGCACGTCTTCGCCGACGTCGATGCCGCCGGTCCGCTGGGACAGGAGGAGATTTTCGGGCCCGTGCTCGCGGTGTTGCGGGCCCGGGATTTCGACCACGCGATCGCGTTGGCCAACGGCACCCCCTACGCGCTCACCGCCGGCGTCTTCTCCCGCAGTCCGGCGCGGCTCGCCCAGGCCCGTGAAACCCTCGAGGCCGGCAACGTCTATCTCAATCGCGGCATCACCGGCGCGCTCGTCCATCGGCAGCCGTTCGGCGGGTATCGGATGTCGGGGATCGGCAGCAAGACGGGCGGGCCCGACTACCTGCAGCAGTTCGTTGTTCCGAGGACCGTCACCGAAAACACCATGCGGCGCGGGTTCGCCCCCGTTGGGTCCTCCTCCGAACGGCCGACACCCTGAGTTCCGCCGGGCGGAATCCCGCTGATTGCCGGGGGCTGGCGGAGGCTCACAAAAGGCTCACAATACGCCGCTACACCTTCACCGCGGCCCGTTCGTTCGGCGTCCCGACGGCACATGCGGTGCGGCCGATATTCCTGGCGTTCTTGGAGGCGGTGTCATGACGTTCAAGCTGACGTGGTGTGGGGCGATGATGGTGGTCGCGGCGATGACGGCGCCGCCGGCATCGGCCCAGGAGGGAGACGCCTCCCTGCCCCCCTACAAGAAGGCGTCGGGCGAAGTCGCCGGATCACTCAAGTGCGTCGGTTCCGACACGATGAACAACCTCGTCGCGCTCTGGGCGGAGGGGTTCAAAAAGTTCTACCCCAGCGTTCGCGAGGGCATCGAGGGCAAGGGCTCGGCCTCGGCCCCGCCGGCGCTCGCCGAGGGCACCTCTACGTTCGGCCCGATGAGCCGCGACTGGAAGCCGGCCGAGATCGACGCCTTCAAGACCAAGCACGGCTACCCGCCGACCGTCGTGCCGGTGGCGATCGACATGCTGGCCGTCTTCGTCCACCGCGACAACCCGCTGAAGTCGCTCACGCTCCAGCAGGTTGACGCGATCTTCTCGAAGAATCGCAATGGTGGTGCGGCCGCCGAAATTCGCACCTGGGGCGATCTGGGTCTCGAGGGGGAATGGAAGGACAAGCCGATCAGCCTCTACGGTCGCAACGCGACCAGCGGGACCTACGGCTACTTCAAGGAGTTCGCCCTCTTCAAAGGCGACTTCAAGCCGACCGTCAAGGAGCAGCCGGGCAGTTCGGCCGTGGTGCAGGCGATCGCGAGCGACAAGTTCGGCATCGGCTACAGCGGTTTCGGATACAAGACCGCCGACGTGCGGGCCGTGGCCCTCGCCGCCAAACCGGATGCCGCGGTGATCGAGCCCGTGGCCGCCAATGCCTACTCCGGCGACTACCCGCTCTCCCGATTCCTCTATCTGAGCGTCAATCGCAAGCCCGCGACACAGCTCGATCCGCTGCGACGCGAGTTTCTCCGCTACGTGCTCAGCGCGTCGGGTCAGGGAGACGTGAAGAAGGACGGCTATCTGCCGTTGCCGGCGTCCGTCGCCGAGCAGGCCATGAAGGACGTCGGGGTCGAGTAACATCGGAATCGGTTCCCAGCGCGAGCCGGGTCGAGCACACCGCACACGCTTCGGTCGCATGCAGGCCAAGTCCACATTCACCGGTCGTCCGCGTCGTCGCACGACCCATCCGTGGGTGAGGGCCTCCGACTCGATCGCCCGGGCCGTGATCACGCTCGGCGGCATCGGCACGATTGCGGCGGTGCTCGCCGTGGGCGTGTTTCTGGTCGCCGTGGCCGCCCCGCTCTTTCAGCAGGCTTCCGGGACATTCGAACGGGTTTCGCAGCTGGCCGACGGACGCGTGAAGGCGCTGGGGGCGGATGAATCCGGGGCGGTGGCCTGGTTGCTGGGGGGCGATTCGGAAGACGCGGGGAGAGTCCGCGTCGTGGGGCTGCCCGACGGCAGGGCCCTTCTCGACAGGCCGCCTTCCGAGACCGGACTCGAGGGAGCTGCGGCCGTGCGGGTGCCTGCTGGCGGGATGCTCGCCGCGGTCGGCTTTGCCGACGGCTCATTCCGCACCGGCCGCATCGGTCTGGAATCCGCCTACCAGGCCGCCGAGGAACTCGCGCCGGATCAGCTTCCGCAGACGGTGGGCGAGGCCGTGAGGATCGACGGCTCGCTCGTGGTGAGGCTGGCGGGCGATCGATTCTCCCGTGTCTCGCTCGTCACGGAACTCGGACCGCCCCCGGCCCGGCCGCTCGGCGGGCCGGTCGTGGACGTCGACGTGGTGTCGCTCGCCGGGGGCCCGCTCGTGGCCGCCGTCGATGAGTCCGGCCAAATCCGGGTCGAGACCGTGACCTCCAAGCGAAACATGCTCACCGGGAAGATGACGGGCACGCCCCAAGGCGTCTCGATCGAGCCGCCGGCAGGGTTCAAGGCCCGATTCATCCGCATCTCCGCGCTCGGTGATCAACTGTTCGTGATCGCGACGAGCGGCGAGTCTCACCGCTACCTGATTCGCGACCTCGCCTCACCGGTGCTCATGGAGACGTTCGATACGGCACCGGGAGATGCCGACGTGACGGCCGTCGAGCGGCTGTTCGGCGGGGCGACGCTCGCGGTCGGGGATTCCGCCGGCCGCGTCCGGATCCTGTTCGCCACCCGCGGCGTGGCCGCCGATGACGACACGAAGGAGGCCGGCAGGGTGGCCGCCGATGGGCTTCGCATGGCCGTCGCCCGCTCGTTCGAGCCAGGGGGAGCCGACGGGCCCGCCCCGATCATGACCATCGCGGCGTCCCCCCGGTCGCGACTCTTCGCCGTCTCCGATGCCGCGGGAGGTGTCCGCCTCCTCCAGTCCACCGCTGGATCGTCCGTGGTCGAGGTGTCGGCCCCACACGCGGCCGCCGATCCGGTGCCGTCGCTCCTGGCGGACCGGCTCTGCATCTCGTCCCGAGAGAACCGGCTCCTCGCCGTCGGCCCCGGCAGCCTCGCCGTCTGGTCGATCGACGCGGGCTATCCGGAGATCTCGGCCCGCACGCTGCTGGCTCCGGTGTGGTACGAGAACTACTCCGGGGCCTCGCATGCCTGGGAGACGACCGGTCACGAGGCGTTCGAGTCGAAGTTCGGTCTCGTGCCGCTGATCTTCGGCACCATCAAGGCCACGCTTTACTCGATGCTCTTCGCCACGCCGATCGCGATCCTTGCCGCGATCTATGCCAGCCAGTTCATGCACGCCCGCTGGAAGGCCCGTATCAAGCCCACGATCGAGATGATGGCGAGCCTGCCGAGCGTGGTTCTCGGGTTCATGGCCGGACTGGTGTTTGCCCCCGTGCTCGAACGGTGCCTGATGCCGCTCGTGACCGGTTTTTTCATCGTCCCCGTCGTGATCCTGCTCTCGGCCCATCTCTGGCAGCTGCTGCCGTCGGGCTGGCGGATCCGGCACGCGGGCTGGCGGCTGACGGCGGTCGCCTGCGGGGCCATGCCGATCGGGTTGCTGCTGTCGGCGGCGCTGGCTCCCGCGGTCGAAAGGCTGCTGTTCGGCGGCGACGTCACCAGCTGGCTCGACGGCCGCGGTGGCAGCGGCTTCGGGGGCTGGGTGCTGGCCAGTCTGCCGGTGGCGGCGATCGCCGCCACGCTGGTCGTGGGCCGGATCGTGAATCCCTGGCTGCGGCGGGTGAGTGGCGGCTGGACGCATCAGCGTGCCGCCGTGGCGTCGCTCGGCGCCTTCCTCTGCGGCGTGATCGCGACGGTGGCATTCGCGGCCGCGGTCGCGGTCCTGCTCGATTCGCTGCGATTCGACACCCGTGGCGGGATCTTCGGAACCTACGTGCAGCGCAACGCGCTGGTCGTTGCCATCGGGATGAGTTTCGCGATCATTCCGCTGATCTTCACGATCGCCGACGACGCGCTCTCGAGCGTCCCCGACCACCTTCGCAGCGCGTCGCTCGGCGCCGGTGCGACGCCCTGGCAGACGGCGGTGCGGGTGATCGTGCCGGCGGCCGCCAGCGGCCTGTTCTCCGCCGTGATGATCGGGCTCGGCCGCGCGGTGGGCGAGACGATGATCGTCTTGATGGCGGCCGGCAACACGCCGCTGACGAGCTGGAGCCTGTTCAACGGCTTCCAGACGCTCTCGGCGGCGATCGCCACCGAGCTCCCCGAAGCGGCCCGTGGATCGGCCCACTATCGCGTGCTGTTTCTCGCGGCGCTGACCCTTTTCGCGATCACGTTCGTGGTCAACACGGTTGCCGAACTCGTGCGCCAGCGGTTTCGGAAGAGGGCCCATGAACTCTAAAGCCCCCTCCCGTCGCCGGGCCCTCTCCGGGCACGCCAACCTCACCGCCCATGGCGAGCCGTGGGTGTGGCTCACGGCCTCTTCGTTGGCGCTGGCGATCGCGATGATCGTCGGGTTGCTCTCGTTCATCGCCTGGCGGGGGATCGCGACCTTTTGGCCGGTGCCCCTCGAACTCGTGACGCTCGCAGACGGCCGACGCCTGTTGGTCGAGGTCGCCGAGCGGGAGCCGGTCGAGCCGGCCACGGCCACCGCCACGGGCCATCCTGCGCGACGGCTCGTCCGCACCGGCGACTTCGATTCGAGCGGCAACCACTACGAGTGGATCGACGACACCGCGATCGCCGACGTCGTCCGGCCCGAGTGGGCGACCGTGGTCGAGCGCTTGGACGCCGGCCGGCTGCACGGCATTCCCCGGCGGCTGCTGCACGGCGAGCAGGTCGTGGCCGAGGGATCCGCGGCGGTCTGGGAGGCCTTCGGAAGCGAACACCCGATCGCCCGCGGTCGCCTGCTCCGCGGCCTGCGGATCGACAAGCACGAGCGGGGCGAGCTCCAGCGGCAGCTCCGGGCCGCGCGTCTGGCGGTGGTGCAGGCGGGGCTCAGCGCGGGCGCCGGCAGCGAGCGGCAGTCGGAGGCCGAGCAACGCGAGCGGCAACTCGCCGGAGAGATCGGCCGCCGCGAGCAGGCCCTCGACGAGGAGACGGCGAAACTCAGGGCGGAGAACGCGGGCTGGGCCGTCGAGTTCGAAACGGCGACCGGGGACCAGGTGCCGGTGCCGCTCGACGCGATCGTGCGTGCGTGGCAGCCCAACCGGCTCACGCTCGCCGGCAACCTCGGCGTTTACTTCTCGCGGTGGGGGGAGTTTCTCGGTGACGATCCCCGCGAGGCGAACAGCGCCGGCGGCGTGTTTCCCGCGATCTGGGGCACGGTGACGATGACGCTGATCATGGCCTTCTTCGTCGCGCCGTTCGGCGTGCTCGCGGCGCTCTATCTGCGGGAATACGCGGGCCGGGGCCCGGTCACCACGGCGGTGCGGGTGGCGATCAACAACCTGGCGGGCGTGCCGAGCATCGTCTACGGCGCCTTCGGGCTCGGCTTCTTCTGCTATGTCGTCGGAGCCGGCATCGACGAGGTCTTTTTCAAGGCGAGTCTCGTGGCGGACGGGCAGCCCACGTTCGGGACCGGGGGGCTGCTCTGGGCGTCGCTCACGTTGGCGTTGCTCACGCTCCCGGTGGTGATCGTGGCCACCGAGGAGGCGCTCTCCGCGGTGCCCAACTCGATGCGGGAGGGGTCGTACGCCTGCGGCGCCGGCAAGTGGCAGACGATCCGTCGCATCGTCCTGCCGCGGGCCCTGCCCGGGATCATGACCGGGCTGATTCTCGCAATGGCCCGCGGCGCGGGCGAGGTCGCGCCACTGATGCTCGTGGGCGTGAAGAAGCTGGCGCTCGAACTGCCGGTGGACGGCACGTTCCCCTTCGTGCATCCGGAACGTGAGTTCATGCACCTCGCCTATCTGATCTACGACGTCGGCTTCCAGAGCCCCAACAGCCAGGCGGCCCGGCCGATGGTGTTCACGATCACCTTCCTGCTGGTGGCGATCATCGCCCTGCTCAACGTGGCCGCGATTTGGCTGCGGTCGCGGCTGCGGCGGCGGTTCGTTTCCCAGCATTTCTGACCGCCGTGGTGTAGGATTCGAAACTCCCGCACCGGGCGGGATTCACGGGAAGCAGGGCCAGCATGCAATCGCTCGACAGACCGCCGCAGGGCATCGATTCGGAGGCCGGGGGCCGTCCGGCGGAAGCTCCCCAGGATCGCCTCGCCGCGGTCGCCGCCGGGCTCGAGGTCGAGGCCGAGGTGCACGACGGCGTGCTCAAGGAGCCGCCGGTCCTGGAGATCGACCGCTTCAATCTCTGGTATGGCGCGAAGCAGGCGCTCCACCGGATCACGATGCCGATCCCGCTCAACAAGGTGACGGCGCTGATCGGTCCCAGCGGCTGCGGCAAGTCGACGCTGCTGCGGAGCGTGAACCGACTCAATGACCTGGTGCAGAGCGTCCGGATCACCGGCGACATGCGACTCAACGGCGATTCGATCTACGACCCGCGGATGGACGTGATCGAGCTGCGGAAGCGGATGGGAATGGTGTTCCAGAAGCCCAATCCATTTCCCATGAGCATCTACGAGAACGTCGTCTACTCGCTCCGGATCGACGGCGAGACGAGCCGTGGCGTGCTCGACGAGGTCTGTGAGATGAGCCTGCGGGGATCCGCCCTCTGGGACGAGGTCAAGGATCGTCTCCAGGAGAGCGCCCTCGGGCTGTC
>SXWC01000008.1 GCA_005789975.1 Planctomycetaceae bacterium | reverse complement strand
CGAGTTCGAGCAGCCGCGGACGCCCGTCGGCTGGACGGGGCTCCTCAACGAGCCCCACCTCGACGACTCGTTCGACGTGGGCACGGGCCTGCGGCTCGGCCGCTCGCTGCTCATCGAAATCGCCCGGATGGGCCTGCCGACGGCCACCGAGTTCTTGGAACCGATCACCCCGCAATACATCGCCGACACGATCGTGCTCGGTGCGATCGGCGCCCGCACCACCGAGAGCCCCACCCACCGCCAGATGGCCAGCGGCCTGTCGATGCCGGTCGGCTTCAAAAACTCCACCGATGGCTCATTGCAGGCCGCCATCGACGCGATGCTCGCGGCCAAGACGCCCCACAGTTTCCTGGGCATCGACAACGACGGCGGCACCTGCGTGGTCTCCACCACGGGCAATCCGTGGGGCGTGCTCATGCTCCGCGGTGGCCGGTCCGGCTCGAACTACTCGCCGGAGGTGATGGAGGAGGCCCGCAAGCTGATGGAGAAGGCCGGGCTGCCGCCGCGAATCATCGTGGACTGCAGCCATGCGAACTCGGGCAAAGACCCGACGCGGCAGTCGATCGTCTGGCGGGACGTGCTCGAGCAGCGGAGGGCCGGCGACCGCTCGATCGTGGGCATGATGCTCGAAAGCAACATCCATCCGGGCAGCCAGGCGATGCAGTCCGACCGGACAAAACTGGCCTATGGCGTGTCGGTCACCGATGCCTGCATCGGCTGGGAGGAAACGGATCGCCTGCTCCTCGAGGCCCACGATCGGCTCGCCTGAAGCCCGCTCGCGACGGCCGGAGAGGCACCAGAGGGAGAGGCACCAGAGGGAGAGGCACCAGAGGCGGCTACCGGATCGGCACCAGCGGCGGGGCCGACGGCGCGGGCGCGTAGGGTGCGTCGGTCGCGCCCGTCACCGGTGCGGCGGGCTGCTGGGGAGCCGGCTGTGGCTGAGGGAGCGTCGGGAATCCGCCCTCGACCGGCTGCGGCTGTGCCCGTGGCGGCGCGGCAGCCGGCACGCTTTGGGCCACCGGCTGGGCCACGGTTTGGGCTACCGGCTGGGCCGCCTGGCTCCGCGAGTTGAGGTCGTCGATCAGCAGTTTCACCTCGTTGTGAAACGCCAGGCCGCGGGCGGCAAACACGTCGGCTGGTGTGACGCCGAAGCGTCCGTAGAGCATCGCATTGGCGTTGTTGTCGACCGAAAGATCAGCACCGTTGATCGACACACCGAGAAACAGGCCCCGACTGCGGGCATACGAATAGATCTCGGCGCCGAGCCGGGCGTCGGTGCCGGCGTTGGCCTGACGTCCGATCGGGCCGAGGGCCACCGACGCATCCGCGCCGAGCGTCACCTTCTGGCCGTTGAGGATGCCGTTGAGGCTCCGCGGCGTCGCGAAGATGAGCACGATGTCGGCCGACTGCACGCCGGCCTGGAAGCCGAGGCTGCCACCTCCCATCGTCGCCATCACGGGGGGGCTCCAGGTGCGGTCGGGCCGGCGGACCATGAGCACGCCCTTGCCGTAGTTGACGCCGAGAATGAAGCCCCCTTTGATCATGTCCGGAAAGATGGCCACGCCTTCGGCACGATCGAACATCGCGGGCGGGATCGATTCGATGGCCAGTCCACCAAACTCGTCGAGCGTCTCGCGGGCCGAGTTGACCGTCTGCAGTTCGGCCTGACCGCCGGTCATCCCCACCTGGGCGGCGACCGGGGAGTGGACGAGGGCGATGCTCACGGCGATGACGAGACCGCGGCACGAGAGAGCGACGATGTGCATGGCGAATCCTTTCGCGAAGGCGGAACCTGCCGGGAAGACTATCCCGCGGGCCTCCGCCCGGGAAAGCCCATTCGCGGGCGGCAGGAATCGGGCGGGCCCGGGGGCTTCCCGCCCCGCTCCACGGGTTCCGGGGGCCGGGCGGGGAGCCTACGCCGTGGCCGTCCACTGCTGATACTTGCGGCGGATGCGGCGGCGAATGCTGCCGACGGCGTCGGGCAGCCGATCCAACCGCATGAGCCGCGCGCCGCCGCGATGTCGGGCCACCGGCGTGATCGGCGTCTCGAAGATCCGCGTGAAGTGTTCGAGGATCCTGTCGGCGTCGGCCGAGTGGGGCACACGGTTGCCCCGATACCACGGCTGCGCGAGCAGTGTTCGCAGCAGGTCAGGATCCCGGTCGACCGCCACCACCCGCTCGACGAGTTCATCGAGCATGGCCGGGATCCCGCGCGATCCGCAGTCGTGCGCGGAGAGCAAACTCCGGGTGTCGAAGTCGCGGCCGATGAGCGGATCGCCCCAGTAGATCGGGATCGAGTTGACGAGCATCGGCTCGGCGACCTTCTCGCTGGTGTACCCGGCGTGCGATTCGTTCTCGAAGGCGATCGTGAAGCGGTGGTCGGCGAGAAAGGCCCGCTTGTCGGCGACGCGGCGGCCGATCGTGTTCATCACCTTGCCCCCCGAGTCGACCGGCTTGTAACGCGAAAGCCGCCGAAAGAACTCGTTCCGCACCTTGCAGAGGGGATTGGAGACGACGAACGCGCAGAACCGCCTCTTCTCCGCGAGCACGCGGTCGGGATCGAAGTCGGCGGGCTTCACGAGGTCGGGCGGGTCGACGCGAAACGGCCAGTGGGGGAGCCGGAAGTGCCGCGGGTTCGGGTCGTGCTCGAAGGTGAAGGCCCAGTCGGTGGAGAGCCAGTCGGCGGCGACGTTCTCGCCCGTGTAAAAGATCCTCACGCAGTCGTGGGCGAGGTGATCGTGGCGCCCGCGGCCGATGCAGGAGTGGATGAGGAAGTCGGGGCGTTCGCAGATGGCCACGTCGTAGCGGCGGGCGATGGTCCTCGTGAGAAAGTTGTCCCGCGGGTCGAAGTCGTCCCAGAAGCCGGTGAAGCCGATGCGGACGGGCGGGCGTGTGGCGGAGGTGTTCACCCCCGGAAGCGTACCCGGATTCGCCCGCCGGAACGGAGGCCAGAAGGACGGAGGGCCGTTCAGGCCCGACCGAGCAGCCAGGCGATCAAGCCCTTCTGCACGTGCATGCGGTTGGCCGCCTGCGTGACCACCACGCTCTGCGGGCCGTCGATCACCTCG
>SXWC01000007.1 GCA_005789975.1 Planctomycetaceae bacterium | reverse complement strand
TGGATTCACCTCGATGAAGAAGAACTTGCCCGTGTCGGCGTCGACCAGAAACTCGACCGTGCCGGCGTTCTCGTAGCGGGCCGTGCGGCCGATGGCGAGGGCGGCCTCGCAGATCGCGTCACGGGTCTGCGGGGCGAGGTTGGGGGCGGGGGCCAGTTCGACCACTTTCTGATGCCGCCGCTGCACGGAGCAGTCGCGTTCGACGAGATGCACGAGGCTGCCTTGGTGGTCGCCGAGCAGCTGAACCTCGATGTGCCGTGCCCGCTGGATGAACTTCTCGACGAACACGCTCGAGGAGCCGAAGGCGGTCTTGCTCTCCCGCTGCGCGCTTTCGAGCGCCACGGCGAGCTCGTCCTCGCCGCGCACCACCCGCATGCCGCGGCCGCCGCCACCATGGGCCGCCTTGAGAATCACCGGCCAGCCGAGACCCTTGGCGATCGAGAGCGCGTCGGCCAGGCTGGTGACGGGCTTCGAGCTGCCCGCGAGGATCGGCACGCCGGCCTTGTGCGCCAGGTCGCGGGCGGCCGTCTTGTCGCCGAGCGTCTGGAGGAGTTCGACCCGCGGGCCCACGAACGTGATCCCGGCCTTGCCGCAGGCCGCCGCGAACTCCGGATTCTCGGAGAGGAATCCGTAGCCCGGATGGATGCCGTCGACGCCATGATGCTTGGCGAGCGCGACGATGCCGTCGATGTCGAGATAGGAGCGGATCGGCTCACCCGGTCTGCCGATGAGATAGGCCTCGTCGGCCTTGAAGCGATGGAGCGCGAAGCGGTCTTCATGGGCGTAGATCGCGACGGTTCGGATGCCGAGTTCGTGCGCCGAACGGAAGACCCGGATGGCGATCTCGCTGCGATTGGCGACGAGGAGTTTCGTGATCGGTCGCATGGGATCTTTCGGGGCCGGGGCCTGAGGCGGAGGGGAGAAGGCACCAATGTACCGGGGCCGTACGGGCTTGCTACGGGCCCTCCCGCATGCAACCCGGCGCGGAGACGTGGCGACTCCGGTTCGGCCCGCGGCGGGGCCGGATTGGTTCGCCGGCGGTGGGCCTGCCCCTCGCCGGGGGTTTTGCCGGTGGATGTCCGGAGGGCCGGCCGGGCATCGCCCGGGAGTCGGGGCGACAGCCCCTGCCCCCCGCTTGCCGCTCAGGCCACCGGACCCCCGGATCCATGAGCCCGCGGCCTTGCCTCCTCCGCGTAACTCGGCCGCAGGTAGTCGGGCACCAACGTGTGTGGATCGTCGAACTCGCCCGCCAACGCCCTGAGCCTGGCGATCGTCGCCGCATCACCCGCCAGTGACACGCAGACTTCGGGCGAGGCGCAGACAACGCCCCCATGCGCGGTGATCCGTTCCCGGTGGGCATCGACCGCCGGGCCTCCGATCCGTGCTCCGGGCGGCAGCGATCCGAGCCAGTCGTCAAACGTCACCCGACAGGGCGCCGTCAGCCGCCAGCCGAGGGCTTCGGTCGCCACGGGCTGGGCCCATGCGGCGAAGACCTCGCCGCGGCCGGCGTCGTAGGCGATCGCAACGGGCGAGTCGCTCCAGCCGTCCAGCCGGGCCATCCGCCGCGCGATGACTCCGAAGCCGCAGACTCCCACCAGCCCCGCGCCGCTCGTCCAGGCAAAAGACTTGGCGGCGGTCACTCCCACCCGCAGACCCGTGAACGAACCCGGCCCGCGAACCACCGCCACGACGTCGCCCGGCCCGAGGCCCGCCAGCGCGTTGCCGCCGCTTCCCCAGCCGCGGCGTTCCGCGACGTCGAGCGCGGCGGCGGTCAGGAGCCGGGCATGGTCCCCCGCGGCCCCGAGGGCACGTTCCTCCATGCCCCCCTCATCGGCCGCTGCGGCGGACCCGGAACCGAGGCTGGTGTCGAATGCGAGGATTTTCATGGGTCGCGTGGGGGCGGCGACAGGACGTGTCCTTGACCGCTCCGGAAGGGGGCCGTAGTCTCAATTTTCGCGGAAAGCCAGCCAAATCGCGGCCCGCGAAGGTTGGAGCGTACGTGAAGCGGGCCATTATCAGCGACGTCCATGGCAACCTCGAGGCATTGCATGCCGTTCTCGAGGATATCGACCGTGAACGTGTCGACACGATTATCTGCCTCGGCGACGTGGTTGGCTACGGCCCCAATCCGTGCGAGTGCGTCAAGCTCGTGCAGGACCGCTGCAGCGTGGTGATTCTCGGCAACCACGATCAGGGGGCCCTGTTCGATCCTGACGGCTTCAACTCGGGGGCGGAGCGGGCGATCCGGTGGACCCGCAACCAACTCGAGATGCACGACCGCATGCCGCGGAACTCGGCGAACAGGCTCACCGACTTCCTCGGGGAACTCCCCCGCACCCACGCGGACGGCGACTTTCTCTTTGTGCACGGGTCGGCCCGCCGCCCGCTCGACGAATACGTCTTCCCGGAAGACATCTACAACCCGCTCAAGATGGAACACATCTTCGAACTCGTCGGCCGCTACTGCTTCCAGGGGCACACCCACGTGCCCGGAATCTTCACGCTCTCGCCCGAGTTCATTTCGCCCGATGTGCCGGCGGGTCAGACCGAGAAGTCGCTGGACCTGCCGCCGACCAAGGCGATGGTGAACGTGGGGTCCGTGGGGCAACCCCGTGACAACGATCCGCGGGCCTGCTACGTGATCGCGGAGGACGATCGCAGGGTGCGATTCCGCAGGATCGCCTATCCTTTCGAGACGACGTCCCGGAAGATTCACGGCATCGCAGACCTCGACAACTTCCTCGGCGATCGCCTTGGCCAGGGCCGCTGACAGCCCCGTTCGCGAGTCGTTCCCGCCCGCCGCACACTTCCCGCCCCCTTGGAATCCTTTCGTGGACCGTCGCTACATCCAGTTCTTCGCGATTTCCCTGGCGATCGTCGTCGGCAGCCAGTTGCTCCAGACCTGGCTCTTTCCGAGGCCGCCGCAGCCGGTTGTCCAACCGGTGGCCGGCGATGGTCCGGATGCCACGGTGGCCGAGGCGCAGCCGTCCGAGCCGAAGAAGGACGCGGCCGCGGATGCCCCGAAGGCCGGCCCCGCCGACGCCGTAGTCGCCTCGGCGTCCGAGCCTGCCCGGCGCGTGCGGCGGACGCTCGGGTCGCTCGATCCCAAGGCGTCGCGGATGCTCGTCACGCTCACCAGCCGCGGTGCGGCGGTGGAACGGATCGAACTCGCCGACGAGAAGTTTCACGATCAGGATGACTGGTCGGGCTACCTCGGCCATCTCGCCGTCGAGGCGGTCGATGGCGGTTGCCGAGTGGGCGTCGTCGGCGCCGGGACACCGGCAGCCCGCGCGGGACTGCGGCCCGACGACGTGATCGTTCGTGTGGGCGGAACAGCCACTCCGGATGCGGCGACGCTCGCCAAGACGATCGGGGCCACGAAACCGGGCGGGAAGATCGCGGTCGAGGTGATCCGCGACGGCGGGGCTTCCACGCTGGACGTGACGCTCGAGCGCCGGCCGCTCGAGGTGGTCCGGCCGGAGTATCGCACCGCGCCGGTCGAAGATCCCGACGGCGATCCGCACGACCCACTGTCTTTCCGGCTGTCGCTGGAGTCTCACGGGGGCCGCAGCCGGCCAGCGGAGCCGCTCGCCGAGATCGCCGGTTGCGAACTCGCCGACATCGACTGGGAGATCGAGGAAAGCGACGAGACTGCCACCTCCGCCCCGACGCGGGTCCGCTTCTCCCGCACGCTCCCCGGCGGCCTGACGGCCGTCAAGGAATATCGTCTTGCAGCGACGGACGAGGCGTCGGGAAGCGACGGGGGTTATGGCCTCGAGCTCACGGTCCAACTCCGGGCGGCGGGCGAGGACACGACTGTGTCGTATGCCCTCGACGGGCCCACGGGGCTGCCCACCGAGGGCTGGTGGTACACGCAGCGGGTGGCCCGCGACTGGGGCTCGTTGGCGGTCCGCGACGTGGCCGTCCGATTCGTGGGCAAGCAGAGCGCGATCGTCAGCGGCCTGAAGGTCGCCGATGGCAAGCTCGACTTTCCCGCGTCGGCCGTGGGCGATGGCACGCCGCTGTCGTTCGCCGGCGTCGATGCGCTCTACTTCGCCGCGGCGCTGATTCCGGCGCGGGAAGGCGAGGAGGTGCCCGCCCTCGCCGAGGTGCGGCCGCTGGCGGTGGGCCAGGTGCCGGTGGCGGCCCGCAAGAAACTGATCGACGTGACCAGCCGCCTCGTGTCGCGGGAGCTCGTCATTCCGGCGGGCGGCGTCGTCTCGCACCGCTATGGCATCTTCGCCGGCCCCAAGCGGCCCGAGCTGCTCGCCCGGTACGGAGTGCCCGGCTCCGCGATGGACGACCTCGTCTACTACGGCTGGTTCGGCTGGGTGGCCCGTCCGATGATCGCCATCCTGCATGCGCTCCACTCGGTGATCGGCAACTATGGCCTGGCCGTCCTCCTTTTGACGGTGTTCGTCCGCGCCTCGATGTTTCCGGTGAGCCGCAAGCAGGCGATCTCCTCGCAGAAGATGCAGGAGCTCCAGCCGGAGATGAAGGCGATCAACGAGAAGTTCAAGGATGACCCGAACAAAAAGACGCAGGCCACACAGGAACTCTGGCGGAAGCACAACTACAACCCGATGGGGGGCTGCCTGCTGGTCTTCATTCAGGTGCCGATCTTCATGGGTCTCTACCGCTCGCTCGCGACCGACGTGGAGCTGCGTCAGGCGCCGCTGTTCAGTTCGGCGATCCGCTGGTGCTCCAATCTCGCCGCCCCCGACATGCTCTGGGATTGGTCGAGGGTCCTGCCTCCCTTCCTGACCGCCCCCGAGGGCTGGCTGGGGCCGTTTCTCAACCTCTTTCCGCTGGTCACGATCGGCCTCTTCCTCTGGCAGCAGAAGCTCTTCATGCCGCCGGCCGTCGATGAGCAGCAGAAGGTGCAGCAGCAGGTGATGAACTACATGATGTGGTTCATGGCGCTGATGTTCTTCAAGGTGCCCTGCGGTCTGTGTCTCTACTTCATCGCCTCGAGCCTCTGGGGCATCGCCGAGCGGCTCTGGCTGCCGAAGACACTGCCGGCGTCGGCAGGCGGCGGCAGGGTGGTGGACGCCGCGTTCGCTCCCGTGGTGAAAGCGGGATCGAACGGCGCAGCCACGGCGGCCCGCGAGAAGCGGCAGTCGCGGAAAAAGAAATAGCGGGACATGCCTTTCGGCCGGGAAGCCCGGGAGCGACCGTGGGGCGGACGGCCTCCGGCACGACCTGCTCCCCGCCACGTGGCCCGAGGAGTCGTCCGCACGTGTGGTCCGCAGATGAACTGATCATCGCGCCGGCGACCGTGGCCGGCTTGGCCGCGCGGGCGATCGTGCGGATGGCCGGCGACGATCTCGAGCCGCTCCTGCGGAGGATGGTCGTGCCCGGGGCCGCGGGGTTTCCCCGGGCCGGCGAGCCGCCGCGGCTCGTGCCCACGCGGCTGGCTGGCGCCGGTCTCGCACGCGACTGGGGCGAGCTGGCGGTCGACGTCCTTTATTGGCCCGGGCCCGAAGGGCCGATCGGCGGGCCGCTTGCCGAGTTGCAGCTGCCGGCGTCGCGGCCGCTCGTCGATGCCGTGATCGCCGAGGCGTGCCGTCACGGTGCCCGGCTGGCCCGCGGAGGCGAGTTCACGCTGCGGGCCTTCCTGGCGGGTCGGCTCGATCTCGTGCAGGCCGAGGCGGTGATCGCCGTCGTCGATGCCCGCACGCCCGCGGAGCTTTCCGCGGCGCTCGACCGCATGGCCGGCGGGGCAGGGCGGGCCCTGGGCCGGGTCCGTCATGAACTGATCGACCTGCTGGCCGACATCGAGGCCTCGATCGATTTTGCCGACGAGACGACGCCCGACGCGGTGCCTGCGGCGCCGTCCTGGGCGGGGGTGGCGGGGCGGCTCGAGCACTGCGCCGCGGCGGTCGACCGCGTGGCCCGGGAGCTTGCATGCCGGGACGCCGGGGCGACCGACCTGCCCCGCGTCGTGCTCGTCGGGCGGCCGAACGTCGGGAAGAGCAGCCTCTTCAACGCCGTCGTCGGTCGGGAGGCCGCCCTCGTCGCCGATGAATCGGGAACGACCCGCGACTGGCTCGAGGCCCGCATCCGCGGCCCGGGCGATGGCCGTGAGTTTGTCCTCGTCGATCTTGCCGGACTCGCCGACGTCGTTCCCGGTGACGACGACACCATCGGTGCCGCGGCCCGCGCCGGTGCATTGGCGGAGGTGGCAAGGGCCGACGTGGTCGTCGCCTGTCGGGATGCCGGCGGTGAGCCGGTCCTGGTGCCCGGTCGTGCGCCGCGGATGGACGTGATCACGCGGTGCGACAGGGTGGCGGCCGAGGCGTCGCATCCCGGAATCGCCACGAGCAGCCACTCGGGAGCGGGCATCGACGACCTCCGACGAGCGATCCGTGCCGCCGTCGAGGCGTTGCCACCGCCGGCCGCGACCGCCACGGCGCGGATGGCCATCGGCGCTGATGCCGCGCGGGCCGCGATCGCGGTGGCCCGCCACCACACCGATGCCGCGATCGCCGGCGGGCCGATCGACGAGTCGATCATCGCGGCACGTGTCCGCTCGGCGGTCGAGGCGCTCGGGGAGGTGACCGGGGCCACGCTCGGCACCGAGCTGCTCGATCGGATATTCTTCCGACACTGCATCGGGAAGTGAGGCGGCCGTGACCGACGTGATGACGGAAACGCTGGGCGGTTTGGCGGCCGGCGCGGCGGCCTTCACGGGCCGTGATGCCGCGGGCCGGGCCGCGCTCGCCCGCCGGACGGCGCTCGCCGTCGCCGGCGTCGCCCAAGGCTGGGTCGAGGCGGCCGTGTCCATCAAGCGTGGCGACACGATCCCGGCACTCCTGCCGACGGTCGTCGCCGAGGAAACGGCCACCGGACCGCTGGCCACCCTGCGGCTGCTCCTGATCACGGCACGGGCCTGCGGCGAGATCGCCCGCCACGGAACCCCGCGTGCCGCCGCCGCGCCGCGGGTGGTGCATCGGGACGGTGCGGCCGATGCCTCGTTCATCGGGATCGACGTGCTGCCCGAGCCGTGGATCGCGGACCGGGCGATGTTCGCCGGCCATCACGCGACCGTCCGCTGCGGAAACCCGGGCGGCGTCGACGGGTTTCTGCGGTCCTGGGGCGAGGAGGCCCGTGACCGGCCACGTCGCGGCGGCGTGGCGGTGGTCCTCGGGGCGGGGAATGTCACGGGGCTCGCCGCCGGCGACTGCATCTCGCAGATCTTCGAGCACGGCCGGGCCGTGCTGCTCAAGCTGCATCCACTGCACGCGCCGCTCGCGGCGGTGTTGCGGACGGCGCTCGAGCCGCTCGTCGCCTGCGGGATGCTCGCGATCGTCGTCGGCGACGCACGCGTCGCGGCGGAGGCGATCGCCTCGCCGCTGGTCACCCACGTGCACCTCACCGGCGGGCAGGACGCCGTCGACGCGGTGGTCTGGGGCGGGAGCGGTCCGCGGTCCGATGACGCCCGCCCCGTGCTGCTGAAGCCGATCAGCTGCGAACTCGGCGGTGTCACGCCTTGGATCGTCGTGCCGGGCCGCTACACGGCGGAGCAACTCGGACACCAGGCCGACGTCGTCGCCGCGTCGATCGTCAACAACACGTCGTTCAACTGCATCGCCACCAAGTGCGTGGTCACCTGCCGCACGTGGGACCAGCGGGAGGAGTTTCTCGCGATCGTGGCCCGGCGTCTCGCAAGCATGCCGGCCCGGCCCGCCTGGTATCCGGCCGCGTTGCATGCCTGGGAGGCCGTCACGGGGAGTCCGCCCCCGGCCGACGGCACGCTGCCGTGGACCTTCCGCACCGGCATCGATCCGGCCCGTGAGCCGCACTGGATCGAACGTGAGTGGTTCGTGCCCGTCGCCGTCGAGGTGCCGGTCGATGCTTCCGACATCGAATCCTTCTGCACGCGGGCCATGGCCTTCACCCGCCGGCTGCCGGGTTCGCTGGCGGCGAGCGTGACGATGCCCGAGGGCCTCGCGGCCCGCGACCGGCTGCGGGTCGGGCTGCTCGTCGAGCATCTCGAGTATGGAACGGTCGCGGTCAACACCTGGTCGGCCCTCGCCTATGCCTTCGCCAGCGTGCCCTGGGGCGGATTTCCCGGGGCCACGATCGCACATCCCCGGAGCGGCATCGGCTGGGTGCATGATCCGCTGCTGCTGCCGCTGGTGCACAACAGCATCGTGCGGGCACCGCTGCTCGTGCGGCCCACGCCACCATGGTTTCCGTGGCACCGGCGCGCCGAACGGCTCACGCGTGGTGTGATCGACATCTATGCGTCGCTGGCCCGCGGCGGCAGCGGCCTCTGGCCACTGGTGAAGATGCTTCCCGCGGTGCTGGCCGGGTGAAGACGGGTCTTTCGATCCTCCGTCGGGAGGCCCCGGTTCCGCTCTAGCGTCTGCCTTTCCGGGAGCGTGGGGCCGGGCCCGGGGGGGCGGGCTTCTCGGGCGGCGCGTCGCTGAACTTCTCGGGCTGGCCGGTGAGCTCGTAGAGAAACCGACTCGGCTTGCACGGCTTGCTCCTGCCCCACTTCGCCCGCGTGAGGCACATCGAGAGCATCAGCCGACGCTTGGCGCGGGTCACGCCGACGTAGCAGAGCCGACGCTCCTCATCGACCGCCTGCAGGCTGTCGCCGAGTGAACGGTGATGCGGCAGGATGCCCTCCTCCAGGCCGACCATCCACACGCAGTCGAACTCCAGCCCCTTCGCCGCATGGAGCGTCATCAGCCGCAGCATGTCGGCCTTCGGCTTGTCGTCCTTGAAACGGTCTTCCTGATCCTCGACCTGGAGCACGAAGTCGTCGAGGAATCCCCGGACGATGTCCCCGAGGTCTCGCCTGGCATCCCGGGACCGCTCGTGCTCGTCGAGCGCGGCCGCCACCTCCTCGACGCAGGCCCAGCGTGTCTCGGCCTCGGCCGGATCGTCCTCGTATTCCTTGAAGAGAAATGTCCTGTATCCCGCCGCTTCGAGCAGCGACCGCAGCACGGCGGCGGCTCGCGACTGGCCCGGTGCCGGAGCCGGCGAGACTTCCCGCAGGGCCACCAGCCGCCCGATCGCATCGACGCCGCCACGGGCGGCGGGGGAGAGCTGCCCCGCGTCGCGGCGGGCCAGCAACTCCCGCCACAGGCTGTGGCCCGCGGTGGTTGCGGCCGCCCGGGCCGCCTGCACCGCCGAACCCGCCAGACCGCGGGGCGGCACGTTCGCGATCCGCGACAGCGCCAGGTCGTCGTCGGGATCGACGAGCACCCTCAGGAACGACATCACGTCCTTCACCTCGCGACGATCGAAGAACGACCGGCTCCCGACGAGTTCGTAGGGAATGTTGCGGCGGCGGAGTTCCTGCTCGAACGTCCGTGTCTGCTCGCCCGTGCGGACGAGGATCACCGCCTCGGCCGGGTCGACCTGACGCTCCCGCAGCAGGCTCTCGATGTCGCCGACCACGCGGCGCGACTCGTCGACCTCGTCCTGCGCCTGGATGATCGCCGGCGACACGCCGGGAGCCCCGGTTGCGATCAGTTTCTTGCCGTGCCGGCGCGAGTTGCGCTCGATGAGCAGGTTGGCCGCGCGGATGATCTCGGGGGTGGAACGGTAGTTTTCCTCGAGCCGCACCACCTTCGCGCCGGGCCAGCGCTGGGCGAAATCGAGGATGTGGGAGATCTCCGCGCCCCGCCAGCCGTCGATCGACTGGTCGTCGTCGCCCACCACGCACAGGCTCTTGTGATCGCGGGCGAGGGCCGAGAGGATCCGCTCCTGAATGCCGCTGGTGTCCTGATACTCGTCGATGAGCAGATGATCGAATCGCCCGGCCTCCGCCCTGCGGACGTCCTCGTGACGGGTGAAGAGTTCGTCCACGAGCAGCAGGAGGTCGTCGAAGTCGACGGCCCCGGCCGTCTTGAGCGCATTCTGGTAGCGGCGATACCCGGCGGCGGCGAGCGTCCAGCTGTCGTCCGCGTCGGCGGGAATGGAGTCCATCGCCGCGTCGGCGCGAACGGCCCGGCTCTTCCAGCGGCTCACGCGGTCGAGGAGGTCGCCGGGCCGGAGCGTCGTGTCGGGCACCTTGAGCTCCTTGAGCACCGCGCGGGCGGCCTGCTCCTGCTCGCCGCGATCGACGATCGCGAAGCGGTCGGGGTAGCCCAGCCGTGACGCATGCCGCCGCAGGATGCGGACGCAGAGCGAGTGGATCGTGGAGATCTCGGGTTTCTCGACGGAGCCCTTCTTCAGGCCCTTGGCGGCCCGGGCGAGCATCTCGCGGGCCGCCTTGTTGGTGAACGTGACGGCGAGGATCCGCGACGGCTTCGCACCCCGCCAGACGAGGTGCGCGATCCGGGCGATCACCACCCGTGTCTTGCCCGTGCCGGCGCCCGCGAGCACCAGCAGCGGGCCCGGTGCCGCATGCACCGCATCCGTCTGCGCGGGGTTCAGGCCGGTGGACCTGGCGGGCGGCGAGGAAGGCTTGGCGGGCGTCGATGGCATGGGGCGGAATCTACCAGATGGCTCCGCCGGCGCGGCCGAGCGGCGGCGTCATGATCGTCTTGACGCTGGCGGGCCAGCCGACTCTATTTTCGACGCGGTCGCTCCCGCGCAGAGGCGGCGGAACCGTTTCCAGGAGATCCCCGCCGATGCAGCCCGCCGACACGTCCGAAATCGAAGACAACGACCTCGCCAACGCGACGCTGTCGCTCGTCGAACGGATCCAGCCACACCTCCGCACGATCGCGGCGGCGGTCGGCATCGTGTTTGTCGGCCTTGCGGCCTGGACGGTGGTGTCGTCGCAACGGGCCGCCGAGAAATCGCAGGCCTGGGACGCGTGCCTCACGGCCCTCTCGACCCGCGACGCCGGCAGGCTCGGCGAAGTGGCCGCCCGCTACCCGGGGTCGTCGGCCGCCGTCTGGTCGCAGATTCTCCTCGCCGACAGCGCGCTCAACGAGGGGGGCCGTCTCCTGTTCACCGACAAGGTCCGCGGCCGGGATCGACTCCAGGCGGCCGCCGACCTGTATGCCGGCGTGATGTCGCAGCAGCCCGTCGGCATGGCCGCGGAACGGGCTGTTTTCGGGCTGGCCAAGGCCCGCGAATCGCTCGGTGAACTCGCCGCCGCAAAGCGGGGTTACGAGGCGCTGGTCGCGGAGCATCCGCAGAGCCCGCTGACGCCGCTGGCCGATTCGCGGATCGCGGCCCTCGACCGCTCCACGACGGCCGGGTGGTACGATTGGTTCGAGAAGCAAGATGCCAAACCCGCCGCCACCACCGAATCCGCCTCCGCTGCCCCCGCCGCAGGAGCCGAACCCGCCCAGCCTCCCGCTGCCGGCGAATGACGAGGTGGAGCCCGCTGAGGCCGCCGAACTCGCCGAGGCCACTGAGTTCGCCGAGGCCGTGTCGCCGGAACCGCAACCCGGCGACGAGGTGAGTTTTGTCATCACGCCCGCCGAGGCCGGCGGCCGGGTGGACGTGTTCCTCGTCCGGGCGTTTCCGAATCGCAGCCGCTCATTCCTGGCCCGGGCGATCGAGAAGGGGGCCGTCCGTGTGGACGGCGTGACCGCGAGGGCCTCACTGAAGCTCCGCGGAGGATCGCTCGTGCGATTCACGGTGCCGCAGCCCCCCCGTGAGGGCCCGGCCGCCGAGGAGATCCCGCTCGACTTTCTCCACGTGGACGAGTGGATGGCGGTGGTCAACAAGCCGGCGGGCATGGTGGTCCATCCTGCCAAGGGCAACTGGAAGGGCACGCTGGCCGGCGCGCTGAAGTGGCATCTCGAGCGTGGCGACGCCGGCGCGGGGCTCTCCACGGCCGGCGGCTCCACGCGTCCGGGCATCGTGCATCGCCTCGACCGTGACACCAGCGGCGTGATCGTGGTGGCCCGCACCGAGGAGGCCCACCACGCGCTGGCCAAGCAGTTCGAGCAGCGGACCACGGTCAAGTCGTACCTCGCCATCACACAGACGGCGCCGCAATTCGACCGTGACGAGATCAACCTCCCGATCGGCATCCATCCCTACCAACGGGAGAAGATGGCCGTCCGCCGTGATCATCCCACGAGCCGGGAGGCGGTGACGCGGTTCGAGGTGTTGGAAAGGTTTCGCGGCGCCGCGCTGGTCCTCGTGACCCCCAAGACCGGCCGCACGCATCAGATCCGCG
>SXWC01000006.1 GCA_005789975.1 Planctomycetaceae bacterium | reverse complement strand
GGGGGACTTCTACGAGCTCTTCGGCGACGACGCGCGCGCGGCCGCCGACATCCTCGACCTCACGCTCACCAGCCGTGAAAAGGGCCCCGACGCCCTGCCGATGGCAGGATTTCCCCATCATCAACTCGACACCCAGCTCGTGAAACTCGTCGCCGCGGGCCGCCACGTGGCGATCTGCGAGCAGATCGACGCTTCCGCGTCGGCGGATGGCAAGCCGACGAAGGGACTGATGCGTCGGGAGGTGACGCGGATCGTCACGCCGGGCATCGCCGCCGACGAGACACTGCTCGATCCGTCACGGAGCAACTGGCTCGTGGCGATCATGCCGAGCGGAGGCCGCGATGACGTGGCGGCCCAGGTCGGCCTCGCCTGGATCGATGTGGCGGCCGGCCGCTTCGAGGCCGCGGTGGTCGGTCGCGATGACGTGGCCGATCAGCTCCTGCGGCTCGATCCCGCTGAATGCCTCTGCGGAGAGAAGCACCGCGACACCGTCGCCGAACTCGTGCGACCGACGGGCGGGCGGCTCGTCACCACGCGGCCCGACTGGTGGTTCGACTCGGCGACGGCCGATGCGGCGATCGGGCGGGCGCTCGGCGGCCGCCGCCTCGAGGGCCTCGGCTTCGAGTTCCCCGCCGACACCCCGGGCCTCGCCGCGGCCGGCGCGATCGTCGCCTATCTCGAGGAGAACGAGCCGGCGGCGATCACGCGAATCGCCACGCTCGCCGCCTGGCGGCCGGGGCGGCGGCTGGAGATCGACGAAGCCTCGCGTCGCAGCCTCGAGATCGTCAGGTCGGCGGCGACTGGCCGCCGCGACGGCTCGCTGGCCGGCGTGCTCGACCGCACGCGGTCTCCCATGGGCGCGAGGCTGCTCGGCGAATGGCTTTCCGCTCCGCTCGTCGAAAAGGTGGCGATCGACGAGCGGCTCGACGCCGTGGGGGCGCTCGCCGGCGATGCCTCGCTCGCCGGGCGACTGGCCGCGATGCTCACCGGCATCGGCGATGTGGAGCGGCTCGTCGGGCGGGTGATGACCGGCCGCGCCGGCCCGCGCGACCTCGAGCGAATCGGTCGGGCAACGGCCGTGCTGCCCGACCTCGTCGCCGTTCTCGGAGGCTCGGGCGGTCTGCTCGGCGAACTCCGCGACGGGCTCGATCCGTGTCCCGATGTCGCCGCCCGCATCGGCCGCACCCTCCGCGAGGGCTGTCCGGTGTTCGCCCGCGAGGGCGGCTTCATTCGCCCCGGCTTCGACGCCCCGCTCGACGACCTGGTGGAGCTCGCCAGCGGCGGAAAGGCGTGGATCACCCGCTATCAGGCGGAACAGATCGAGCGGACGGGAATCGGCTCGCTCAAGGTGGGCTACAACCGCGTGTTCGGGTTTTTCCTCGAGATCGGCCGCGCCCATGCCGAGAAGGTTCCCTCCGATTACATCCGCAAGCAGACGGTGAAAAACGCCGAGCGTTACACCACCCCCGAACTCGACGAGCGGCAGCGGCAGGTGCTCGGCGCGGAGGAGGAGGCGGTTCGCCGCGAAGTCCATCTGCTCGATGAACTGCGGACCTTCGTCGCCGGGCAGCGGAGCCGACTCGACCGCGCCGCCGAGGTGCTCGCGATCCTCGACGTGCTCGTGGCGTTCGCGGACGTGGCCCGGTCGCGGGGCTGGGTGCGGCCCGAGATCTCCGAGAACGGCGACCTCCTCATCGAGGCGGGCCGCCATCCCGTGCTGGAGGATCTCCTCCCCGCCGGCACGCTGGTGGCCAACGACCTTTCCCTCGCTGCCGGTGGAGCCGGGGCCCCGGCGATCCTCCTCGTCACGGGTCCCAACATGGGGGGCAAGAGCACGTTCATTCGGCAGGCCGCGCTCACCGCCGTGATGGCGCAGGCGGGGAGTTTCGTGCCGGCGAAGCGGGCGCGGGTCGGCATCGTTGACCGGCTCTTCGCCCGCATCGGCGCGGGCGACGACCTGGCCCGGGGGGCGAGCACGTTCCTCGTGGAGATGGCGCAGACCGCCCGCATCCTCAATCGGGCGACGCCGCGGAGCCTCGTGGTCCTCGACGAGGTGGGCCGGGGCACGAGCACGTTCGACGGTCTCGCCATCGCCCAGGCGGTGGTCGAGCATCTGCAGGGCCGTGTCGGCTGTCGAACGCTGTTCGCGACCCACTATCTCCAGCTCGCCGCGCTCGAGCGGCTGCCGGGCGTCGCCAACGTGCAGGTGCTCGTGAAGCAGCACAAGGAGCAGCTCGTGTTTCTCCATCAGGTGGTGCCGGGGGCCGCGGACAAGAGCTGGGGCGTGCACGTGGCGCGGCTCGCGGGCGTCCCCACGGACGTGATCGATCGTGCCCGGGACCTGCTGATCGGCTTCGAGTCCGACGCCGCGGCGGAGCCGGCGAAGCCGCGGCGGAAGGCCGTGCCGCAGGAACAGCGGTCGCTCTTCGACTGACTCGAGCCGGCGACAGGGCATGCCCGCATCGCCCCCGCGATGGCGGCCTCCAAGGCCGCGCACTCAGCGCGGGATCGCCCGGGCCACCTCGGCCGTCACCCGCACTGGTTCATCTTCTCGCGGGGGGTGCCCGGGGCCACGAGTTCGGGCTGGAGTCGAACGGGGCCCACCGATCCGTCATCGGCCGCGATCGTCACGGCGATGCTCTTGTAGGCGGGCGTGCGGGAGAGCGGGTCGGCCGACTTGGGCACGAGCACGTTGCTCTCGGGGTAATACATCGCCACGCACCCCGGACGAATCTGGTCGTAGGCGGCGACGATCTGCCCCCGCATTTCGCCGGCGGTGCTCGCGATCCGGCACTTCCCGCCGGCGCTGAGGCCGAACTTCCGCACGTCTTCGGGGTGAACGAGCACGATGTCCCGCCGCGTCTGGTTGCGGTAGAGATCCTCCTCCTCGTAGACGACGGTGTTGAACTGACCTTCGCTGCGGATCGTCATGAGTTGGAGCGATTCCGGTGCCGGCGGCAGGTCGTGCACGAAGAGCGTGGCCTTGCCGTCGGCCGTGGGAAACGACGGCCGGTCGACCGCGCGGCCCGGAATCGAAAACTCCTTCTTCGTCCGCTCGATCTCGGCGATCTGCTCGAGGCCGGGCACGATCGCGGCGATCGCCTGGCGGATCGTGGTCGTATGAGCCATGTCCTGCCAGTTCACCGGGCCGTCCGCCCCGAGCACGCGGAGGGCGACGTCGGCGATGATCTCGACCTCCGCCCGGGGGCCGACATGCCGGGGCTTGCCGCCGTCGGAGAGGCGGATGTAGCTGAACATGCTCTCCTGCGTGGAGGGCTCCGGTTCTTCGTCCCGCGCGAGCACCGGCAGGATGATCGTCTCCTCGGCCCCGGTGCCCCAGGCGTGGCCGGTGTTGAGCGAGGTGTTCATGTGGACAACGGTGTCGATCGCGGCCATGGCCCGGCGGGTGTACGAGGCGTCGGGGCTCGCGCCGTAGAGGTTGCCGCCGAGGCAGAGGGCGAATCGCATCCTCCCCCGCTCTGCCGCGTCGAGGCATTCGAGCGTGTCGTAACCCTTCGCGGTCGGCAGCGAGACGCCGTAATGGCTCTCCAGCCTGTCGAAGATCGTCTTTTTGAGCGTCGGCGTGACGCCGACCGTGCCCATGCCTTGGATGTTGGAGTGGCCCCGGATCGGCTGGAGCCCGGCTCCGGGCCGGCCCACCATCCGCCGCATCAGCGCGAGCTGCGCGATCGCCTGCACGGTCGCGGCGCCGTGGAGATGGTGTGTCACGCCCATCGTCCAGGCGAACACGGCCCGTTTGCTGGCGGCATACTGGGCCGCCATGTCGTCGATCTGCGGCTTCGACACCCCCGACTTCGCGACGACCTCGTCCCAGGAGAGCCCGTCGAGATGCGCGGCGAGCGCCGGCCAGCCGTGGCAGCGCTCGCGGAGGAACTCCTCGTCCACGATCGGATCGACCGCCCGCGGCTGGGCCGCATGGAGTTCCCGCAGCCTCTTCATCAGGCCGTAGACGACCGCAAGGTCGCCCCCGACGTGCGGCTGCACGTAGGTGCTCGCGATCTCGGCGCCGAAGAACAGCGCCCAGGGATCGCTGGGCACGGAGAAGTTGACGAGCCCCGTCTCCACGATCGGATTCACCACGATCACCTTGCCGCCGCGGCGGCGGACCGTCATGAAGGTCCGCATCATCCGGGGATGGTTGCTCGCGGGGTTTCCGCCGATCAGAAACACGCAGTCGGCGTGTTCCATGTCGTCGAGCGTCACGGTGCCCGCGCCGGTGCCGATCACGCTGGCGAGCCCCACGCCGCTGGCCTGGTGGCAGTAGAAGCTGCAGTTGTTGACGTGATTGGTGCCGTAAAGCCGGGCAAAGAGCTGCAGCAGGAAGCCCGCCTCGGTGCTCGACCGTCCGCTGAAGTAGAAGAACGATTCATCCGGCGGGGTCCGCTTCAGCTTTGCGGCGATCCGCCCCATCGCCTCCGCCCATTCGATCGGCCGGTAGTGCTGCGATCCCTTTTCGAGGATCACCGGCTGCACCAGCCGGCCCGCATGTTCCATCTGATGGGGTGAGAAGGCCCGCAGCTGCGGGATCGAATACGTCTCGAAGAAGGAGGGCTTCACGCCCCCCTGCATGTCGGCGACCATCGCCTGGAACGACTTCTTGCAGACTTCAGGAAAGTGGCCGGCCTCGTTGACCATGCCCCCCGACTGACCGCCCATGCCGACCGCACAGGTCTTGCAGGCGTTCTTAGACCGCATGGCCTTCCACAGCGGCCACAAGCCCCCGGCCTCCCGGGCCTTCTTGAACGTGTAGAGCACCGCCCGCCAGCCGCCGCCCGTGGAGACGCGTCGCATGGGTTTCATCCGAAAGGGGGTCAATCGAGACTGACCGTCACGGTCTTCGTCTCGAGGTAGGGGTCGAGCCCGCGCTCGCCCAACTCGCGGCCGAAGCCCGACTGCTTGAAGCCGCCGAAAGGGGCGGCGGCGTCGAAGACGTCGTAGCAGTTGACCCACACCGTGCCGGCCCGCAGGCGGCGAGCCACGTCATGAGCCCGGCCGATGTCCCGCGTCCACACGGCGGCGGCGAGGCCGAAGTTCGTGGCGTTGGCACGGCGAACGAGCTCATCCATGTCGGAGAACTTGAGGACGGAGAGGACAGGCCCGAAGATTTCCTCGCGGGCGATCCTCATCTCGTCCTTCACGTTCGTGAACACGGTGGGCTCGATGAAGAAGCCGCGGTCGCCCACCCGCTTCCCGCCGGCGGCGCAGGTGGCCCCTTCCGACTTGCCCGCCTCGATGTAGCCCATGATCTTGTCGAACTGGGCCTTGTCGACCTGCGGCCCCTGCTGCGTCGCCGCATCGAAGGGATCTCCCACGCGCCGCTTCTTGCTCTCCGCGACCACCCGCTCGACGAACTCGCCGTGGATCTTGTCCTCGACGAAGAGCCGCGAGCCGGCACAGCAGCACTGCCCTTGGTTCAGGAAAATGCCCACGTGGGCCCCGGCCGCGGCGGCATCGAGGTTGGCGTCGGCGAACACGATGTTGGGGCTCTTGCCGCCGAGTTCGAAGGTCAGCCGCTTCAGCTGGTCGGCGGCCTGCCGCATGATGACCTGCGCGGTTTCCCCCGAGCCGGTGAAGGCCACCTTGTCGATGCCGGGGTGCTTCACGATCGCCGCGCCCGCGGTGGGGCCGAAGCCCGGCACCACGTTGATCACGCCGTCGGGCACGCCCGCCTTCTGGGCGAGCCGCGCGAGCCGCAGGCAGGTGAGCGGCGTCTGTTCGGCCGGCTTCATCACCACCGGGC
>SXWC01000060.1 GCA_005789975.1 Planctomycetaceae bacterium | reverse complement strand
GGCAAGACGACGAGCTTCCGGATGACCTGCGGGATCGTGATTCCCGATTCGGGCCGCGTGCTCCTCGACGACGAGGAGATCACCGGCTGGCCGATGTATCGCCGGGCCCGCGACGGCGGGATGGGCTACCTGGCCCAGGAACAGAGCGTGTTTCGCAAGCTCACCGTCGAGCAGAATCTGCTGGCCATCATGGAGCTCATCGGCATGTCGCCGAAGGAGCGGCGCCGCCGCTGCGATCAGCTCATCGAGCAGTTCGACATCGTGAAGATCCGCCGCTCCAAGGCCCACTACATCTCGGGGGGCGAGAAGCGCCGGCTGGAGATCGCCCGCTGCCTGATCACCCAGCCGCGGATCATCCTGCTCGACGAGCCGTTCACGGGCATCGACCCGGTGACGATCCATTCGATCCAGAAGATCATCCGCGGCCTGCGCGACGACGGCATCTCGATCCTGATCACCGACCACCGGGAGCGGGAGACGCTCGCGATCACCGACCGCAGTTACGTGATCCGGGCGGGCAAGGTCCTCTGCCACGGCACCGCGCAGGAGGTCCTCTCCAACCCCGAGGCGAAGAAGTATTATTTCGGGGAGAGCCCCGGCGTCGACGCCGCTTAGCAGGACCTGCAACACGTCCGCCCGGTGCGGGATGCGGGGCCCATCGACCTCTGGAAGACCCCGGTGTTCCCACCGGTCGCTCGAGTGGACAAACATCATGGATGACTTCGTCCACGGATGGCGAGGGCGACGCTTTCCTGGAAGAGACGGCTCCATGGCTCCGCACTTCGCACCATCGACGCGCCGGGTCGCGGCGGCGGTGCCGATCGCCGGGCCGGGCGGTGCGCCATGAGGTTTCCGCCCCCTCCACGCGGGCTGCCCCGCCGCCTGCGAGCCTGGTATGTCGTGATCGCGGCGATCGTCTCGGCGGTGGTGGCGGCCACCGCGCCGATGTGCCCGGTGACCGACCGCCAGGGAAGGCCCGCCTGGCGTGTGGAAGCCGTCAACGACGGCGACACCGTCACCTGCCTCGACACCGAGGGCCGCCGCGTGCGGATCCGCATGCAAAACATCGACGCCCCGGAACTCGACCAGCCCGGCGGCGGGGCAGCCCGCGCGGCCCTGGTCGCGAAACTCTCCGGCGGCCGGGTTCGCGTGGAGGGCGACGCCCGAGACCAGCACGGCCGGCTGCTCGGCACGCTGCTCATCGACGACCGGGACGTCAACCGCGAAATGGTCGCCGACGGCTGGGCCTGGGCCTTCACCGGCTTCGTTGACGACGAGGAGCTGATCGCGGCGGAGTCGGCGGCCCGCCGGGCACGCCGCGGCCTCTGGGCCGATCCGCGGCCCCTGCCGCCGTCGCAGTGGCGGCAACTGCACCCCAGCCACACCCAGCCGCGGCCCCGGTGAAGCCCGCGGGTTCGCAGCCGCCCCTTTCGACTTCCCTCCCGCTGGTTTAGCGTCATCCCCATGCGTTCGCCCCACGACATCGTCATCACCGGCATCGGCGTCGTCAGCCCGATCGGCATCGGCCGCGAGCCCTTCTGGAAGGCGCTGGTGACTGGGGAGAGCGGCATCCGCCCGCTGACCCTGTTCGACGCCTCCGGGCTCAGCGTCCGCTTCGGTGGCCAGATCGACGACTTCGACGCCAAGCTCCATGTCCGGCCGCGGAAAAGCCTGAAGGTGATGAGCCGGGACATCCAACTCGGCTTCACCGCCGCCGATCTCGCCCTCGCCGACGCCCGCATCACCCCGGGCTCGGTCACCACCGAACGCTTCGGCATCGTGTTCGGAAGCGACATGATCTACGCCGACCTCGAAGACCTCGAGGGCACCTACCGCCGCGCCTCGCGCGACGGCACGTTCGACTACTCGCTCTGGGCCGAGGCGATCCAGCAGGAGGTGCATCCGCTCTGGCTGCTCAAGCACCTGCCCAACATGACCGCGTCGCACGTCGCAATCGCGCACGAGGCCCGCGGCCCCAACAACTCGATCGTGCTCGGCGACGTCTCCGGGCTCCTCGCCGTCGGCGAGGCGGCGAGCATGATCCGCCGCGGCTGGGCCGACGTGATGCTCGCCGGCGGCACCGGCTGTCGGCTCCATCCGACGGCGCTGGTGGCCCGGAGCACGGCCCAGCTCTCGCACCGCACGGACGACTGCCGGGCCGCGAGCCGGCCGTTCGATCGCGACCGCGACGGCCTCGTCAACGGCGAAGGGGCGGGGGCCGTTGTGCTCGAGTCACGGGAACACGCCGAGCGCCGCGGGGCGGCGATCCTCGGCCGCGTCCTCGCCACCGCCGCGCGGTGCGAGTCCAGAGCCCGCCGCACGGGCGTGACGGGTGCTTCACTGCGGCAGGCGATCCGGGAGGTCTGCCGGCAGGCCGGTCTGGCCGCCGCCGACGTCGGCCACGTCAATGCCCATGGGCTGGGCACGGTCGGCATGGACCGGGCCGAGGCGGCGGCGATCACGGCCGAACTCGGCGACGTGCCCGTCACCGCCCCCAAGGGATCGTTCGGCCATCTCGGCGCCGGCGGTGGCGTGGTGGAGATGATCGCCAGCGTGGCGGGGCTGGCCGCGGGGCTCGTGCCTCCCACCCGCAACTACGAAACGCCCGATCCTGAGTGCCCCGTGAATGTCGTCCACGGGCGGCCGCTCGCGGGCCGGCCGCCGACCGCCGTGGCGGTCAACGTCTGCACGACAGGCCAGGCGGTGGCCGTCGCGATCGCGGCCGACTGACGCCGTGCGGCGGCTCACCACGAGCCGTTGAAGCCGAACGACACGCCGTTGTAGAAGGTCTGGCCACCGACATCGATCGCGTTGTTGTCGCGGTTGTCGAGGTTGAACTGCCGGTTGGCCGTGGCCATCCCCGCGACCCAGAGGAAGTCGTAGCCGATCTGGAGGGCGAAGTTCGGGTTGATCTGCCAGCCGGCGAGAATCGTCAGGTCGCCGATGAAGCCGGCGCCGGTGCGGGTGGCCTGATCGGAGAACGAGATCGTCTGGGATCCCGGCGGCAGGCTCGTGTTGATCCCGAAGGCCGTCTGGTTGGTGCTGCCGAGGGAGAGTGCCGGGGCGGCACGGCCGCGAATGCCCCAGTAGTAGAACTCATTCTGGCTGATGAGTTCGCCGCCGAGGTTGAGCCCGAGCAGCCAGTTGGACGTGTTGATCACGTAGTCGCCGCTGAACGCGGAGGGTGCCACGTTCTGCCTGCTGCTGGTGAGCCTGAAGTCCTCGTTCGTGGACGCCAGCCGCGTGCCCACGATGAGGGCGGGCAGCCAGCCGCGTTCGGCGTGCCGTGTCCAGTTGCCCCCCGGGGACATCACGAGCTGGTCGCGGCCCAGCCGCCGGCGGAGCTTGTAGTTCCATTCCCAGCTGTTGAAGTCGGAGTTGAACGACGTGAAGTAGGTGGTGGCGTTGTTGAAGCCGGGGGCGTTGTAGTTGAGGGGCGTGACGAGCGTGCCCCTGTCGCGGGCGTTCCAGCCGTCGTTGTCCTCGTAGGTCATGCCGCCGTAGTAGACAAACTCCAGGAAGCGGTCGCGGTCGAGGTAGTCGCGGCCGAGCGACTTGCCGATCGTGGCCCGGGCCCCCGGCGCGACATTGAAGGGCTGTGCCATGGTCGTGTAGGAGATCAGCGACAGCTGCGTCGGATTCGCGGGATCCGGGGCGACGTCCTGGACGATGTTGACCCGGTTGTTGCGGCCGCGTTCCATCCACAGCGACTCGCCGCCCACGTACCAGCCGCCATTCTGGAACCAGCGGCCGGAACTGGCCTCGTATGGCATCTCGTCGATCTCGCAATCGTCCATCAGCATGCCGTCGAGGGCACCCGACGAGACCTCGAGGATCGCCGGAGCGTCCATGAGCGACTCCATGTCCGGGGGCGATCCGGCGGGCGGCTCCCGGCGGATGATCGACTCGGCGGGAGGGGCGATCACCTCGGCGTCGTCGTCCAGTTCGAGCAGGATGCGGTCCTGAACGACCAGCGGCGGCGGCACGTCGTCGGGGGCCGCAATGACGACGGGAATGGCGGGGCCGCCGGTCGATGACACCGGGTCGTCCGCTGCCCGGCCCGCGAGGCCCGCGCCGCAGCAAAGGACACACACCGCAAAAAGCTTGGTCGGTTGATTCAGGCGAGTGGTCACGTTCGGCCTCGTCCGTTTTCCAGGGCCCAGCGAGGGAAAAGCCTTCGCAGACCGCAGGATCATCGTCAGCGGCACAACCGTTTCCGCAGTTATTTTCGGCAAGAACCGCCATCTCCTGCGCACTCCCCCCAGAACCCCCCGCCGCGGGGCCACCGACCCCGGCCAGGGCCCGCCCGCTCATCCGGAAAACCCGGCGTCATCGCGCGGCGGAAGACTGGGCTGGAGAGGCGGTCCTTCGCGATTCGATGATGCGGCAAGAGGCGGGCGTGGCGTCCGCATCCCGGAGTCGAAGATGCTTCCCAAGCGTCACCACCTGTTGCTGGCCGGCCTGCTCCTGTTCTTCGCGGGAATCCAGTTCCGCGTCGTGCAGTCGTTCACGCTCAGCGAGAAGTCGAGCACGTTCGTGGCAGCGCGGATGGGTGCCGGGCCGCAGCAGGCGATCTGGCAGGCGGCGCCGCTCCGCAAGGTGATCGAACCGCCCCGGTGGCTCGGCCTGGCGCTGATGTCGGCCGGAGCCGTGCTGACGGTGAAGAGCCTGTCGATGAAGGGCTCTTCCTTCTGAGGCGTCTCCCTCAGTCGTCGTCGGCGTCGGTGGCCTGCTCGTCGGCATAAGGATCCCGCACGCAGGCGGTCTCCGCCGAGTAGTCCGCCTCCTCGTCCGGATCACAGACGAGCGACATGAGGGCGTTCTTTTCGCTCTCCGAGATCTCGGCCCGCCGGAAGCTCCGCAGAATCTCCGGCACGGGATCGATCACGGGGCTGTCCGCGTGGAGCCGCATGCGGCCCATGATGAAGCCGCTCCGCCGGCTGGCGAACGATTGGCAGAGCAACACGAGATCGTCGCGGTTCATCGGCGAATCCTCCCTGACATCGGGGCGACAGTGCCTGATGCCTCTACGCAGCCTAGGGAAAAAAGGTTCGGAAATGATGAGGCTGCGATCGGCGGCGGAAAATCGTTCCAGAGAGGGGTTGCCCGCGGCCGAAAACACGCTCTAGAGCCGCAGGTGACGCGGTTTCGACGCCTGGTTTCAACGCTCATGGACATTCTGCCGTTTGCCCCGCCGTTGCCCCAGCGCGAGGATCGCCTCGACGCGGGGTTCCGCGGTCTGCCCGCCGCCACGCGGGTTGACTGCCTGGTGACGGGCGGTACCGGCTTGGTCGGCAACAACGTGATCCGCACGCTCCTCAATCAGGGGCGGCGGGTGCGGACGCTCACCCGCTCGCGTGCGGTGGATCGCGAGCTCGACGGCCTTGACGTCGAACGGATCGTGGGCGACGTCACCGACGCCGACTCGGTCTGCCGGGCCGTCACGGGGGCGCGGATCGTGATTCACTCCGCCGCGATGGTGCACGTGGGGTGGTGGCGGCTCGCGGAGATGCGCCGTGTCAACGTCGAGGGCACGCGGCTGGTGGCCCAGGCCGCCCGTCGCGAAGGGGCCCGCCTGATCCACGTCTCGAGCGTCAACGCACTGGGGCTCACGGGGGACGGATCACCGGCCGACGAGGAGACGCCCTTCGGCAACCTCGTCGAGTGCCCCTATGTGGTCACGAAGCGCGAGGCCGAGGAGGCCGTTCTCGACGAGGTCGCCCGCGGGCTCGATGCCGTGATCGTCAACCCGGTGTTCATGCTCGGTCCCTGGGATTGGAAGCCCTCGAGCGGTCGGATGCTCCTGGAGGTCGGCGAAGGCCGGGGGCTGTTCGCCCCGCCCGGATCGCAGCACTTCGGCGACGTCCGCGACGTCACGGCGGCGATCATCGCGGCGATCACGGCCGGGAAGTGCGGCCGCCGCTACATCCTCGGCGGCCATTACCTGCCGTTTCTCGAAGCCTGGAGCCTGTTCGCCCGGGTGGCCGGCCGCCGCCCGCCACTCGGCGAGGCGCCGCCGCCGGTGGTCCGGTTTGCGGGCCGTGTCGGCGATCTGGTCGCCGGCTGCATGGGCCGCGAGGGTCCGCTCAACTCGGCGGCGGCCAGCATGTCGCTCCTGCAGCAACACTACTCGAGCGATCGCGCACGAAGCGAACTCGGCTACACGATCCGGCCCCTCGAGGAGTCGGTGGAAGACTGCTGGCGGTGGCTGGTGGACGTCGGCCACGCGAGGATGGCCCGGTCCGCGATGCGATCCCTCCGGCTCGGCGCCTCCTGAGCGGCAGGCTTTCACACGAGCCTGCCGGAGCGGGATGCGAAGATCGTGGGCCGGGGAGCCCCCCGGCCTGTCCACCGTTTGACCGGGTGGACGAGGTTGTTGGACGACTTTGTCCGCCGACAGTCAGGCGGGTGGCAGCAGCACCGCCGCAGCGGCCTGCCCCGTGCGGGCGGTGCTGAGTTTGAGAATCGCGCCGTCACCGGCCGCCACGGGGCCGCCCTGGACGACGCCGACTGGACAGGCCGGGTCTGGCGACTGGTAGTTGAGCGTCGGCGGGATCAGGCCCCGGCCGAGGCCGATCAGGCTCGCCGCGAGTTCCAGGGCGCCACCGCCGGCGCCGGCATTGCCGAAGAAACTCTTCGGCGCCGTCACCGGCACGTCGCCCACCCGGTCCCTGATCACTTCCGCCTCGATTCGATCCTCGTTGATCGTGGACAGCCCGTTGGCGTTGACATGCCCAACGTCGCCGGAGCCGATCCCAGCGGCCCCGAGTGCGGCGTCGATGGCGGCCGCCATTGCGGCGCCGGTCAGCGGCACGCCGATCCCGCGCCGCTTCTCGCAGCGGCCGACCGCCCCGCCCAGCCGGGCGAGCACCGTCGCGCCCCGGCGGGCGGCATGATCGGCAGATTCGAACACGAACGCCGCCGCCCCCTCGCCGTTGACCATGCCGTCGCGGTCGCGATCGAAGGGTCGGCTCGCTGCCGCGGCATCGTCGCAGCGGTGCGAGAGCAGGGCGTCGCCCCGGAGCACCAGGGCTCCCGGATGGAGTCGGCTGCCCGTGCCACCGACGAGCATCACGTCGGCCAGGCCGCGGCTGATGGCGCTGGCCGCCTCGGAGACCGCCATCAGCGCCGAAACCTCGCCGATCACGAGGGTGTTGTTGGGGCCGCGGGCGTCGTGGAAGATCGCCACGTGGGAGGCGATCATGTTGGGCAGTTGCTTGAGGAGCCAGAGCGGGTACATCTCCGCCATCGCGGCGTCGGCCCAGCGATCGAAGTCGAACCGCCCGTCGTGGCGACAACTGCGGAAGACCGCCTCCAGGTCGTGAATGTCGTCGTAGATCAGGTCGGCACCGAAGAGCACCCCGAAGCGGTCGGGGTGGACCGTGCCCGGGGCGATGCCCGCGGCCGTGAGCGCCTGATCGGCCGCCGCGAATCCGAACTGGATCTCGCGGCTCATCACCTTGAGGCTCTTTCGCGGCCGCACATGCCGCTTGGGATCGAAATCCCTGATTTCTCCCCCAAAACCGACCGGCAGGCCGCTGGCGTCAAACAGCGTGAGCGGACCCACGCCGCTGCGGCCGGACGCCAGACCGTCCCAAAAGGCGTCGGTCCCGATGCCGATGGGACTGACCACGCCCGTCCCGGTGATCACGACATCCCGCATGACCGTCTTCAAATGGGCGATATAGGACTCGAACCTATGACCCCTAGCTTGTCGAGCTAGTGCTCTAACCAACTGAGCTAATCGCCCGGGAAACCGACTTACAGAGTCTCGCGCGTGAAACGAAGCGAGTCAAGCGACTCCAGAAGGTCGAGCCTGAAACGACCATACTCCGCTTGTCTCCCCCGCGATGGCGCGGATACGCTCCGTTTTTCGCCCCTTCCCGGCCCTGCCACCCCCTTTGTGCGCCCCGCCATGCTCCACGTTCGCCTCTCCGACGGCACCGTTCACGATTGCCCCGCGGCCTCGCGCGTGGCCGAAGTCCTTGCCGGTGTCCCCGCCGCCGCATCCGGCAGGGGCAAGGGCCGGCCGATCGCGGCCCTCCTCGACGGGAAAACGGTCGGCCTCGACGCGCCGCTGCCCGCCGAGGGCACCGTGGCCGTGGAGCCGCTCTTCGCCGGCGATCCGCGGGCGCTCCCCGTGATGCGGCATTCGGCCGCCCACGTGATGGCCCGGGCCGTGATGCGGCTCTTCGAGGGCGTCGAGCTCGCCTTCGGGCCCACGGTGGGCGAGGGCTTCTATTACGACATGCGGGCCGCCCGCCCGATCACCGACGAGGATCTCCCGGCGATCGAGGCCGAAATGAAGCGGATCATCGAGGCCGACGAGGCCTTCGAGCGGGTGGAGGTGCCGCGCGGGCAGGCCGCCGAACTCGTCCGCGGGCTCAACCAGCCGCTCAAGGCCGAGCACATCGAGACGGGCCTCGCCGCCCATCCCACGCTCTCCTTCTACCGGCAGGGGGAGTTCGTCGATCTCTGCCGCGGGCCGCACGTGCCGAGCCCCGGCTGCATCGGCGCCTTCAAGCTCACCAACATCGCCGGCGCCTACTGGAAGGGCGACGCCGCCAACGCCCAGCTCCAGCGGCTCTACGGCACGGCCTGGTTCTCGCAGGAGGATCTCGACGCGCACCTCGCGGCGCTCGAAGAAGCCCGCAAGCGCGACCATCGCGTGCTCGGCAAGCAGCTCGATCTCTTCACGACGAGCCCGCTCGTGGGCTCGGGGCTCGTGCTCTGGATGCCGAAGGGGGCGATCCTCCGCAGCACGCTCGAGAGTTTCGTCCGCGACGAGCTGGCGGCCCGTGGCTACCAGCCGGTCTACACGCCGCACATCGGCAAGGTCGATCTCTACAAGATCTCGGGCCACTATCCCTACTACGCCGACAGCCAGTTCAAGCCGATCGTGATGAACGACGACGAGCAGTATCTGCTCAAACCGATGAACTGCCCGCACCACACGATGATCTACAAGGCCCGGCCCCACAGCTACAAGGATCTGCCGCTGCGGCTGGCGGAGTTTGGCACCGTCTACCGCTACGAGCAGTCGGGCGAGCTCGGCGGCATGACG
>SXWC01000005.1 GCA_005789975.1 Planctomycetaceae bacterium | reverse complement strand
CGCTTCGACCGCCACGTGACGGTCGATCGCCCCAACCAGAAGGCCCGGCTCGCGCTCTTCAAGGTTCACACCCGCAACGTGCCGCTCGCGGCCGACGTCGATCTCGACCGGCTCGCCGGCGCCACCGTCGGCCTCACCGGCGCCGACATCCGCAACCTCGTCAACGAGGCCGCGCTCTGGGCCACGCGGCACGACAAGAACGCCGTCGATTCCTCCGACTTCGACTACGCCCGCGACAAGGTGCTGATGGGCCCGAAGCGGGAGGACGTGCTCGCCGGCCGCGAGAAGACGATGACGGCCTACCACGAGGCGGGCCATGCGCTGGGCGCCTGGCTGCTGCCGGGCGTGGACAAGCTCCACAAGGTCACGATCATTCCCCGGGGCCGCGCCCTCGGCGTCACGCAACTGGTGCCCGAGGAAGACCGGATGAACATCGGCGAATCGGACCTCACCAACCGGATCACGTTCATCCTCGCCGGCCGCGCCGCGGAGAAGCTCGTCTTCGGCGAATACTCCGCCGGGGCCGAAAACGACCTCATGCAGGCCACGCGGATCGCGCGGAAGATGGTCGCCACCTGGGGCATGAGCGAGCGGGTGGGCCCGGTGGCCTGCTCCACCTCCAACGAGCATCCCTTTCTCGGCCGCGACGTCTACGAGCAGCGCGAGTTCAGCGAACGCACCGCGCAGATCATCGACGAAGAGGTCTTCCGGGTCCTGGGCGAGGCGGCGGTGCGGGCGACGAAGCTTCTCACCGACAACCGCGACAAGCTCGACCGGCTCGCCAACGCCCTCGAGACCAGGGAGATGCTCGACGACACCGAGGTGGTTGAGATCATCGGCCCGGCCACGCCCAGGCGGGCCGGCGAATCGAGCCCCACGCCCGACCCGGCCCCGGTGCAGGCCGCCCGGGATTCAAACCCCGCCTGACACGCGGCCGCCGCTTCCCGCCACGCGAAAGGATGCCAACGTGCTCTCGCACGCCGTCTACTTCACGCTCAAAAAACGCTCGCCCGAGGCCGCGGCACGACTCGTCGCCGCCTGCCGCACCCATCTCACCGGGCACCCCGGCACCGTTTCCTTCTCGGTCGGCACCTGCGCGACCGTGTATGACCGGCAGGTGAACGACCGCGACTACGACGTGGCCCTCACGATCGTGTTCGAATCGCACGCCGCACACGACGCCTACCAGACAGCCGAGCGTCACGAGATCTTCATCGCGGAAAACGCGACGGAGTGGGCGCAGGTCCGCGTCTTCGACGCCGATCTCGCCGAGTTCACGGCAGCTTGATCCTCGCGGATCCCGGGGGCCGCACGATTCCCGCTCGTGTGAAGCCGCTCCCCGCGGTCGCGTGGGCTTCCGGACGCGGAGCCGTGGCGTCCGCTTGGGCTCACACCGTCCGCACCCGCGACACGGCGATCGCACCGCCGAAACAGACGTCAACGTCGCCACCGACCACCCGCGGTCTCTCGTGATAACTCGAGTCGTAGCTCCAGCCGGCGTCGGTGGCCCGGTAACCGAGACCAAAGGGCGACGCGTCGATCGCGCACTCCACCACCCGCGGCGCGGCCGCGGTGGCCGGGAGATCGGGCAGGTTGATGTTCCAGAACTCCCCCGCCACAGAGCCCCGGTCGCGGAGCGTCGCGAGGATCTCCGCCAACCAGCCCGCCGCGCGGTCCCAGTCGATCGTCGTGCCGCGGCGGTGGTAGTGCGACGCCGCCACCGCGGGCCGCCCGTGCAGGGCCGCCTCGCGGGCCGCCGCCACGGTGCCGGAGTGATGGACGTCGGCGCCGAGATTGCCGCCGGCGTTGATGCCCGACAACACCAGCGCCGCGTCGGGCACGAGTTGGGCCAGGCCGATCCGCACGCAGTCAGCCGGCGTGCCCGCCACGCGGAATCGGCCGGGCGAGAGTTCGTCCACCCGGATCGCCCGATCGGTCGTGACCCGATGGCCGCAGCCCGAGTGGCATTCCGCCGGAGCGACGGTCACGAGCTCGCCGCCGAGACCGGCCGCCGCGATGCGCAGGGCCGCAAGCCCGGGCGCCTCGATGCCGTCGTCGTTGGTCAGCAGGATACGCATGGCCGCCCCGCCGCACGTGCCGCGAGCGATTCCAGGATCGCCCAGACGCCCTCGGCCGCGTCGGCCGCCATCTTGTAGACATCCTCCGCGTCGGTTGCGGCCATGGTCGGCGCATCGGGCCGGGCGACGTTGGTCACCACCGAGCAGACCACGACATCGAGGCCCATCCGCCCGGCGGCCACCACCTCCGGCACGGTGGACATGCCGACGACATCGGCGCCGAGCCGCCGCAGCATCCGGTATTCCGCGCGGGTTTCGTAGCTCGGCCCGGAGAGAAACGCATACACGCCCTTGCGGGCGATCGCATCGACCCGCCGCGCGGCCCCGAGCGCGAGATCGACGAGGGCTGGATCGTAGAAGGCGGTCGGTTCGGCTGCGGCCGTCTCGTCGGGCTCGAGGCACCCGCCCCACGGCCGGCGGACGAGGTCGATGTGGTCGGTGACGACCACGAGCTCGCCGCTCACCATGTCGGGCTCGAGGCCACCCGACGCGTTGGTGAGCAGGACCTGCGATGCACCGAGCGCCGCGAGCAGTTCCACGCCGCGGGTGAGCGTTTCGGGGGAAAAGCCCTCGTAACCGTGCACGCGACCCTGGAGCATCACGACGGGCACCCCGCGGAGCGAGCCGCAGACGATCCGGCCCGCATGCCCCAGGGCCGTCGATTTGGCGAGCCAGCCGGACTCGGTCGAGGGCATCGCCCACCGACCCGTGAGCCGGTCGGCAAGGCCGCCCAGTCCGGTGCCGAGCACCACGCCGATCGTCGCCGGGCAACCGCCCGACGCGACGATCCGCTCGGCCGCGTCGATGGCACCCGGCCGGGGCGTTCCCATCCGCGGCCGGGGCCGGGCGACGTCGGCAGGTGGTCGATTGTTCTTCGCCATCTCTGGACGGTCGCCAACCGGGTTTGCCGCTCTTCGGGAAAAACCATATTCTCGCGCCCGCCCCAGAAACCGGCAAGCGTGCCGGCTTCCGACCGGCGGCCGTGCCCGCCAGCCATGTTTCCCAGGATCGCCCCGATGCCCACCCGCGCCGAGAAGTTCGCCGGTCTCTCCGTCGCCATCGTCACGCCGTTTCGCGACGGCAAGCTCGACTCCGCCCGCCTGAAGGAGCAGATCGACTTCCTGGCCGAGGCCGGCGCCACCTGCATCTGTCCCGTCGGCACCACCGGCGAGTCGCCGACCCTCACCCACGACGAGCACGAACGGGTGATCGCCGAGAGCATCGCCGCGGCGGCGGGCAGGCTTCTCGTGATGCCCGGCACCGGCTCCAACTCCACGGCCGAGGCCGTGCGGCTCACGAAGTTTGCCGCGAAGGCGGGCGCGGATGCCGCGCTCGTCGTCGGCCCCTACTACAACCGCCCCACCCAGCAGGGCATCTACGAACACTTCAAGGCGCTGGCCGAGGCCGTCGAGATCCCGATCTGCGTCTACAACATCCCGGCGCGGACGGGCCGCAACATCGAGCCCGAGACGATCATCCGCCTCGCCGAACTGCCCGGCATCGCCATGCTCAAGGAGGCGACCGGCGCGATGGACCAGGCATCGCAGGTGCTCGCCGCCACCGATCTGACGGTGCTCTCCGGCGACGACAGCATGACGCTGCCGCTCCTGGCCATCGGCGGCCGCGGCGTGATCTCGGTCGTCGGCAACCTCGTGCCGGGAGACATGAAGGCGCTCTGCGACGCCTTCGGGGCGGGCAATCTGTCCGAGGCCCGGGCCTTGCACATGAAGCTCTTTTCACTCTGCCGCGACCTGCTCGGCCTCGCCAGCAACCCGATCCCGATCAAGGCGGCGATGGCGATGGTCGGCCGCGACACCGGCGAAATCAGGCTGCCGCTGGTGCCGCTGGAGCCATCGCTGGTCGCGAAGCTCCGCCAGGCGCTGACCGATTATGGCCTCGCCGTGCAGCCCGCCTGACGGGCCGTCATTCGATCACGCGGAGCACGGCGCCCTGGGAGTCGAAGCGGGCGATCACGATGTCGTGATGATCGCTCAGCCCCAACGATTCGAGCCGATCGACGAGGGCGCCGGCCTTCTCGAGCGACTCGCAGCAGGCCATCACGGCCGGCCCCCAGCTCGACTGCGTGGAGCCGGGGTAGCCGAGTTCGCCGAGCAGTTCGACGAGATCGGCCGTCGCCTGGGCGTAGGGCAGATTCTTCGATTCGGGCGCGAAGGGCGCCCCGGCGAGGACGCCGTAGTTTCTCACCGCGAGCGAGAACTCGATGAAATGGCCCTCCACGGCTGCCGGCAGCATTTCCAGCAACGCGATCCGCGACAGTTCGGCCGTGATCTCCCGCGGGACCGGGGGCAGCCGCTTGAAGGCCGCCCGCTCGGCATCGCCCGACAGGCCGGCCGCATCCCGGGCGATCAGCAGCACACACCGCCACGCCGACGGCAGACGGGCCCGCGAGACCATGGGGGAGAAGTCACGGGTCGCGTCGTCCTCGGGGCCGGCGGCGTCCCGCACCATCCGGCCCGCCTCGACGATCAGGCCACCGCGGCTGAATCCATAGACACCCACGCACGACCGCCGGCCGCGGCCGACCGCGCGGGCAAGTTCGAGCGCGTCCCGCACGTCGAAGAGCCAATCATCCTCGGAGGGATGCAGTTCACCCTGAACCGGATGAGGGACCGCCGGAGGCAGGCTCGCCTCCGTCCCCATGCGAAAGAGGTGCCGCATGCCCGCGGCCACCGCCAGGCCGAGTTGTGTGCCACTGCCGAGGCCGACGTGCGACATGGGGGCGGCGACCACCTCGATCGCACAGCCGACGTCGCCGAGGTTCCAGTACGCGGCACACTGCTGCGCGAAGCGGGCGGCGCGTTCCGCGTGCAGTCCGCGGGCCTCCAGCCGCGCCGCGCGGCGGATTCGCACCTGCACGGCGGGCCGGTCGAGCATCGCCCCGACGCCTCCGAACCAGCGGGTGCCCGGCGTGCCGAACGACAACATGCCGATGTGCAGCCGCGCCGGGGCCCGCACCTCGACGGCGTTGAAAGGGGATGTCGGCGCTGGTTCGTCGAAGGGCATGTTCGCTGAATATACCCGCGAGCCGTCCGGCCGCAGGCCCCCGTGGTCATCCCGTTTCCACCCGTTCGGCGAGGATCATGAAGGCCTCGTGCTCCCGGGGGCCGCCGGTCTTCTCGACGAGCACGCGAAGGTCGGCGAGCCTGTTGCGGATCTCGTTTTGCCCGAGGATGTGGAGCCGCGTGACGAGGATTGCCGCCTCCACGACGGCGTGGGCGGCACGGTTGAAGCCGATGAACGGCCGGCCCCCATGAACCGCCACGACGCGGGCCGAGAGTTCGGCGCGGGGCCCGGAGACGTCGGCGGCCTCGATGGAAAACTCCCACGCCTGACAGGCATCGACGAGCACCCGACCCGGCACGCGATCCGCCGGCCGCGACGAAAGCCCGCCGTCGAGCCCCCCAGCCACGATCCGGGCCAGCAGGAGCACGTCGTCGGTCAGGTGGAAGACGCCGGCCGGCACCCGGGCGAGATTCGCGGCGGTGTGGCTCGTCGCAAAGGGCCGAAGCACGAGCCGCGTGATCCGACCGGTCAGCCGTTCGCCCGCGTCCACGGCCGGACCCATCGCCGCGACGTGCATGCCGCCGTCCGGATGGGTGGTGGTGACGATGCCTTCGATGATCATGCTGCGGCCGCCGGAGAGGGGATTCCCACATGATAAACTCGGAAGCCCCCCGCACCACGAGCCCAGCCCGTGACCGCCGCACGACCCCACATCCATTTCGTCACCGGACGGCTCGCCGAGCCATCGCTGCGGCGGATGCTGGAAGGGGTTTCGACGCGGGTCGGCTTCGACTATTCGGTGCAGGTGATGCCCATCACCGTGGCGGCGCTCATGCCCACTCCCTGGATCGCCAAGCGACTCGCCGTGCCGGAAACCGCGACCAGGATCGTGATCCCGGGAAACTGCCAGGGCCCGCTCGACGCCTTCGCCGGAGTGACGAACCTCCCCGTGGAACGCGGCCCGGCCGACCTGCGGGCACTCGACGAGTTTTTCGGCCAGCAGTCCCAGGACCTCGCCGGCTACGGCCGCCACGACATCGAAATCATCGCCGAGATCAACCACGCCCCGCGGCTGGCGGCTGCGGCGATCCTGGCCGAGGCCCGTCGCCTCGCGGCCGATGGCGCCGATCGGATCGACGTGGGCTGCGACCCGGGCAGCGTCTGGGGCGGCGTGGGCGACGTCGTGCGGATGCTCGTGGCCGAGGGGTTTCGGGTGTCGATCGACAGCTTCGATCCCCGTGAGGTCGCGGCGGCGACCACGGCCGGAGCGAGTCTCGTGCTCTCGGTCAACTCGACGAACGCCGCCGCCGCGGCCGACTGGGGCTGCGAGGTCGTGGTCGTGCCCGACGTGCCGTCCACGCTCGAGGGCTTCGACGACACGATCGACCGGCTCACGCGGGCCGGCGTGCCCTTTCGCCTCGATCCCGTGCTCGAGCCGATCGGCTTCGGGTTTGCGGAGAGCCTGGGCCGCTATCTCGACATCCGCAAACGCTACCCGGATGCCGGGATGATGATGGGGATCGGCAATCTCACCGAACTCACCGACGTCGATTCGGCCGGCATCAACACGCTGCTGATCGGCTTCTGCCAGGAGGTCGGCATCCGCTCCGTGCTCACGACCGAGGTGATCCACTGGGCGCAGAACAGCGTCAAGGAGTGCGCGCTGGCCCGGGCCCTCGCATGGCACGCCGTCACCAACCGCACGCTGCCGAAGCACGTCGAGCCCCGGCTCGTCACGCTCCGCGGAGGCAAGCCCCACGAGCACGGCCCCGAGGTGCTCGGCCAGCTTGCCGCCGCGATCCGCGACCCCAACTTCCGGATCTTCGCCGAGGGTGGCCTGATTCATCTGGTCGGCGCCGGACTCCACCTCGAATCCCGCGATCCCTTTCTGCTCTTCGAGCGACTCGGGGCCGCCGGACGGACCGACGTCGATCCCGGCCATGCCTTTTACCTCGGTTACGAGATGGCGAAGGCGGCGACGGCCCTGACCCTCGGGAAGGACTACCGCCAGGACCAGGCCCTCGACTGGGGCCACCTCACGCAGCCCGAGATCGGCCACGGACCCTCGCGGGCCGCCGCACGCGCGGCCGAGACGTCGGCGCAGCCGGAACGCCCCGCAACCTCCACGGAACCTCTGACGGCATCATGAGCCACGACGATCCCTCTTCATTGCCGGGCGGCCCTTCGGCCCGCGCGGACATCGACCATCCGTGGATCGCCGGGCACTGGGCGACCGCGTCGGGCGCCGTGGTGGCCGAGGCGGCCGCGGGCCTGACTCCGGTCGATGTCTTCCGCCATGCCGCCCGGCTTCCTCACGCGATCTTCCTGGACAGCGCCCAAATCGATGGCGCCCAGCTCGATGGCGTGCAGGTCGATGGCGGCCCGGCGGACAGCGGCCGGATCGACCGGACGCAGCCCGATCAAGCCGCCGTCCGGGGGGTGAACGGCCTGCGTCCGCTGCGGCTCGGCCGCTTTTCCTTCGTTGCCGCCGATCCGATTCATTCATGGCAGGTCGATCGCTCCGGCGACTGGTCCGCGACCAGCGACGACATCGCCGCCACCTTCGCCGCCACGCGGACCCTGCTGGCCGATCTGGCCTGCCCCACGATTCCAGGCCTGCCGCCGTTTCAAGGGGGCGCGGCCGGTCTCTTCTCCTCTGAATGCGGGCTCTCGCGGCTCGGCCTGGAGCCGCCCCCCGCGGCGGGCGCCGAGCCGGTGATTTCGCTCCACGTCTACGATCTCGTCTTCGCCTACGACCACGACCTCGGTCGGGGCTGGTTCATCTCCCAGGGCGTGCCCGCCCGCGGTCCGGTCGAGCGGCTGCGGCGGGCCACCGAGCGGCTCACCGCATGGGTCGCGAAACCTGCGACGGCGAGCCGCGGGCGGGCCGCCGCGGCCGCGTTTCCCGCCCCGGGAGGCCATCCCCTCCCCGGCCATCCGCAGGTTCGCTCGACACATTCCCGCGAGAGCTACCTGGAGATGGTCCGCGCGGGCATCGAACTCGTGCACGCCGGTGACATTTTCCAGGCCAACCTCGCCCAGCGGTTCTCCGCCACGGCCGACGCCGATCCGGTCGAGGCCTACCTGCGCGCCCGCAGCGTCAACCCGGCCCCCTTCGCAGGCTACCTCGACGCCGGCGGCATCCAGGTGGCGAGCATGTCGCCGGAGCGGTTTCTGCAAGTCTGCCGGGGGGTCGTCCGCACCCATCCGATCAAGGGCACGCGGCGGATGATCGCCAGCCCCGAGGCCGATCTCTACGCCGGCGTCGAACTCGAGGCCAGCGACAAGGACCGCGCGGAAAACGTGATGATCGTGGATCTCCTGCGAAACGACCTCGCCCGCGTCTGCACCCCCGGGAGCGTCCGCGTCGAGGCGCTCTGCCGGCTGGAGCGCTACCGGTATGTGCAGCACCTCGTCTCGATCGTGGCCGGCCGGCTGCGGCCGGGCCTGGGGGCGATCGATGCCCTGGAAGCGGCGATCCCCGGAGGCAGCATCTCGGGCGCCCCGAAACACCGGGCCTGCGAGATCATCTCGTCGCTCGAGGGCGTGGCCCGCGGCTGCTACTGCGGCTCCCTCGGCTACTTGGGCTTCGATGGCACGGCCGACTTCAATCTCATGATCCGCACGCTCGTGATCGCACCGGGATCGATCACCTTCTCCGCGGGCGGCGGCATCACGGCCGCGAGCGATCCCGCGGCGGAATACGCCGAGTCGCTCCACAAGGCCGAAGGCATGCTCCGCGCGCTCGACAGCCTGCGAATCGGTGAAAGGCCCCCTGCATGATCGTCGTGCTCGACAACCGCGACAGTTTCGTCTTCAACCTCGCGCGGCATTTTCACCTGCTCGGCGTGGACGCGATCGTGGTGCCGAGCCATGCCGCGACCGCCGCCGACATCCTGCGGCTCGCGCCGGCGGCGATCGTGATCTCCCCGGGCCCCTGCACGCCCGCGGAGGCCGGCTGCTCGCTCGAACTGGTCAGGGCCGCCCACGGCCGGGTGCCGATGCTGGGCGTCTGCCTCGGCCACCAGGTGATCGCCGCCGCGCTGGGCGGGCGGATCGTCCGGGCCCCCCGGCCGATGCACGGCCGCACCGCCGCGGTGCACCATGACGGCGTCAACCTCTTCTCCGGCATCCCCAGCCCGATGACGGCCTGCCGCTACCACTCGCTCGTCGTCGAGGCGGCGACGCTCCCCGCGTCGCTCACGGCGACTGCCCGCGACGACTCCGGCACGATCATGGCGCTCGCCGACGAGGCCCACACGATCTGCGGCGTGCAGTTTCATCCCGAGTCGATCCTCACGCGGCATGGATTCCGTCTGCTCGCCAACTTCCTCGAAGCGGCGGGCATCCCGCACCATGCCCGCCTCGTGGCCATGCTCGACGACGACGTGGCGAAGCAGGCGGCCGATCAGCCCCCGCGCGACGACGGCCGAACAGGCCCCGTGGTGACCTTCTGACGTCGCTTCCTGCTTCGACTGTTGCGGTTGTGAGGGCTGATTTTCCGGCTGGTTGTTTTCGGGCCGGGGGATCGTCACGCGGATGATCGTGGCCAGCGAGGCGTTTGCGTGCCCGCTTGCCAAACCGGGTCACGGGAGGGGGTGCCCATGCCCCGCGAGCCGGCGTATGCAGACAAGCGAAGCAAGGATTGCGAAGCGCCGTCTGCATCCGAGTGAGCGGAGGGCCGGGATGCCCGTAGCGAACGTCCGGCGACGGGGCATGGGCACCCCCGACCTCCGCGAGCCGGCGTCTGCAGACAAGCGAAGCAAGGATTGCGAAGCGCCGTCTGCATCCGAGTGAGCGGAGGGCCGGGATGCCCGTAGCGAACGTCCGGCGACGGGGCATGGGCGCCCCCGACCTCCGCGAGGCACGTTCTGCTGGCTGCCACCGGAAAGGCGACCGGCTTCACGCGCGCCGGAAGCCGCCGTTGACCGGGAGCACCTGCCCCGTCACGAATGCCGCGGCCGGCGAGACGAGGAAGTGCACCGCATGCGCGATATCCTCGGGAGCGCCCCAGCGGCCCAGCATGCTCTCGCGGGTCGCCCGCCGCTGCCACTCGGCGCTTGCATGCTCCCCCCACGCCGTCTTGATCCAGCCGGGAGCCACGCAGTTGACCCGGACCTTCGGGCCCAACGACCGCGCCGCGCTCTTCGTGAACGCCATCACGGCCCCCTTCGCGGCCGCAAACAGCTCGCCGCTGTCTCCCTCCATGCCGACGGCCGCCTGATCCCAGCCGATCGTCACGATCGACCCGCCGTCGCGTTCGGCCATCCAACGGCCAAACCCACGGGTCAGCGTCATCGTGGCCGCCACGTCCACCGCGAGCAGGGCGTCGAGCTTCTGCTGAAAGCCCCACTTCGCCGCGGCGCCGGTGAGCACGTCGACTCCGGCCACGAGCACGACGGCGTCGATGGCGGGAAGGCTCCCGGTGACCTCGGCCACCAGCCGCTCCGCGGCCCGGGGCTCCACGAGATCGGCGGGGAATGTCCCGGCATGCCGCCCCAGCGATGAGAGCCGCGCGGCCACGTCGGCCGCACCGTGCGCCGACCGACCATGCACGGCCACCAACGCCCCCGCGGCGGCGAGCTCGAGCGCCACCGCGAGGCCGATGCCCCGGGTCGAGCCCGTCACCAGCACCGTCCGGCCGACGAGATCGCCACGGCTCACGGGTTCGCTCATGGACCGTCTCTCGGGGCGGCCAGCGGAATCAGGTAACAGGCGGCCTCCTCCGCATTGCGAACCAGCAGCCGGTCGCCCGACAGGCAGAGGGTGTTCCAGGTCTGGCCGTCGAGGGCCGCGAGCCGGCCGCGGACGACATGCTTCTGCGGCGCACACTCCGCGAGCACGACCTCGCCCGACTCGGCCTGCACGAGCAGCCAGTCTCCCACCCGCAGCACCTGCCCCTGACCGTAGCGCCCCCCCTTCCACCGCCGCTTGCCGTCGGCGAGCGACACGCACTCGAGAATGCCGTCGGAAAGACCGTAGGCGTGGCCGTCGTGAATCACGACGTTGGTGAACTTGGTCTTGAGGCTGCCGGGCTGCTGCCAGACCGGCTTGAACGCCACCGGTTCGCCCGGCTGCCGTTCGAAGACCGCGGCCCCCACGCCGTAGCCCTTCGAGATGAAGATCCGGCCGCCTTCGAGCACGTGGGCCTGCGAGCAGGTGGCGTCGGAGTTGGAATGGCCGGGCCAGTCGAATCGCCAGAGTTCCCGGCCATCGGCGGGATCGTGGCCCGCGACACTCGACTCGTTGACGGTGAGCAGAACCTCGCGTCCATCCCACGACACCATCTCGGGCGAGACGTAACTGATCTGCTGGTCGCCGCCGGTCCAACGGCGTTCGCCCGTGTCGCGGTCGTAGGCCACGAGCGAGACGGCGCCCCCCGTGCGCCGTGGCCCGCCGCCCGGCACGATCACGAGCGACCCCGCGACCAGGGGCGATCCCGCCCGTCCCCACGCGATCGCCGCGGCGTCCGCCGCCGGATCGACATCGAGATCGTCGAGCACATTTTTCTTCCAGAGCACGCGGCCGGTCGGGCCGTCGACGGCGTGGAGCCAGCCTGTCGCGCCGGTCGTGTAAACGACCCCCCCTGCGATCGCGGGCGTGGACCGCGGGCCGACTCCGCCGAGCACCGTTTCGTGTCGGCCCGGCACCGAGACCGTCCACTCGATCTCGCCCGTGGGCACCGCCTGGCAGGAGATGAGCTCCTCGTCGCCCCGCTGCTCGAGCGTGACTGCATGGTCACCGCAGACGGCGAAGCCGCTCCAGCCGGCGCCGATCGGCCGCCGCCAGAGCCGCCGGGGCGGCCGGGCATCCCAGTCGGGATCGACCGCGGGGCCGGCGAGCGATCCCGACCCATCGGGCCCGAGAAACCGTGGGAAATCCCCGGGAGTCTCCCCCCACGCGGCCCCGGCCGCGGAGCCGGCCCCCGCCGCCTGCGGCAGCAGGCGGTCGCGGGTGGGGCTCCAGCGAAACGCCCACTGCGGCACGAGATCCCCCGACACGCGCTCGATCCGCAGAACGGCACATGCCAGACCCACGAGGGCCACGAGTCCGAGGCCCACCACCCGTTTGAGCGTCGCCGTGTGACCGCTCTCGACGAGAAACCAGAGCAGCACCGACATCGCGGCCGAGAAGCAGAGGATCAGCGTGATGATGTTTCGCACCGCCGCATCGACGATTCCGCCGACGATCGGCTCGAGCAGGCCCATGCGGACCATCAACGTCGCCGCGGCCAGCGACGCGAGGCCGACGAACACGCGCCGCGGCGGCCAGAGCGGCCGCGGCTGCGGTGCGGGGATCGGGGAGGCTCTTCGGCGTCGCGGCATGACACACTTTTACTGGAAGAACCGCGGCGACGCGACTACACTCCCCGGGACGGGCCCCAGGCACTTCGCGGCTTCGCTTCGCAGGACACGGCATGCTCACGACCAACGCCCCCGATCCGGCCCGGGTGCCTTCCGCCGTCCCTGCGACGAGGCCCGCCGCGACCGGCCCATCGACGGCCGCCGTCCATGCGGGCGAGGCCCGGCAGAAGCCCGGTTTTTCCCTCACCGATCCGATCTTCGCGTCGAGCACCTACACCTTCCCCGACACGCAGTCGATCATCGACTTCATCGAGCAGAAGCAGGTCCGCGAGGAGTACGGCCGCTACGGCAACCCTGGTGAGCGGGTGGTGGAGGACAAGATCGCGGCGCTCGAGGGGGGCGAGTCGGCAGTCCTCTTCTCGAGTGGCATGGCGGCGCTGGTGGGCCTGCTGATGGCCCACGTCAACGCCGGCGACGAGATCATCTTCTTCGACGAGTGCTACCACCGCAGCCGCGAGTTCTGCCGCAAGCACCTGACGCGGTTCGGCGTCGGGTTCCGCGAGGTCAAGACCTGCGACTACGCGGCCATGGAGGCGGCGATCACGCCGCGGACGAAGTTCCTCGTCAGCGAGTCGCCCACCAACCCGCACCTGAGCGTGATCGACGTCGCGGCCTTCGCCGACATCGGCCGTCGCCGCGGCGTGTTCACGCTGATCGACGCCACGCTCTGCACGCCCTACAACCTCCAGCCGCTCGCCGCCGGCATCGACTTCGTGCTCCATTCCGCCACGAAGTATCTCGGTGGCCACAACGACCTGCTCGCGGGGGCCGTGATAGGCTCGGCGGAACTGATGGACCCGGTCCGCCGGCTCCGCGGGATCATGGGGGGCGTCAACTCTCCCCACAACGCCTACCTCCTGGAGCGGGGTCTGAAGACGCTCGCGCTGCGGATGGAGCGTCACAACGCGAACGGCCTGGCCGTGGCCCGGTTCCTCGAGGGTCATCCGCGGATCGAGCGGGTGCTCTATCCCGGCCTGGAGAGCCATTCCTATCACTCGATCGCGACCCGCACGATGCGGGGCTGCGGCGGGCTGGTGACCTTCTTCGTGAAGGACGCCGACTGGCGGCAGACGGCCGACATCGTCGATGCCGTGCGCATCCCGCGGATCGGGCCGAGTCTCGGCGGCGTCGAGTCGCTCATCGAGCAGCCGCTCGTGATGAGCTACTGGAACTACGCGCCCGCGGAGCGGGCGGCATTCCGCATCCCCGACAACATGATCCGGATGGCCTGCGGCATCGAGGACGCCGACGACCTGATCGCCGACCTCGCGCAGGCCCTTGACCGCGGCTGATTCGTGCGGATTCCGCTCGATCGCAGGAGGGGGCATGCAGTTCAGAACCAGGGCGATCCATGTCGGCCAGGAGCACGATCCCGGGACCGGTGCGATCGTGCCCCCGATTCACCTGGCCAGCACGTTCGTGCAGCCGGACGCCTCGATGACGGCGGCCTACGACTACGCCCGCACCGGGAGCCCCACCCGGCACGCCTTCGAGAAAACCCTCGCCGATCTCGACGGGGGCACGCGGGCGCTCGCCTTCGCGTCGGGCATGGCGGCGACCCACTGCGCGACGATGCTGCTCGCTCCGGGCGATGAGATCGTCACCGGCACCGACATCTACGGGGGCACCTGGCGGCTCTTCAACCGCGTGCTCGCCGAGCGGGGCATCCTCGTCACCGCGGCGAACACGTCCGACACCGACGCCGTGGCCCGCGCGGTCGGTCCGCGCACGAAACTCCTGTGGATCGAATCGCCCGGCAATCCGCTCCTCTCGATCACCGACATCGCCGCCTGCTCGGAGATCGCCCACCGGGCCGGGGCGCTGCTCGCCTGCGACGCGACGCTCACGACGCCCGCTCTTTCACGGCCGCTGGAACTCGGCGCCGACATCGTGATGCACTCGGCCACGAAGTCGATCGGCGGCCACAGCGACCTGCTCGGCGGAGCGCTCGTGGTCGGCGACGCCGACCTCGGGACGCGGCTCCATTGGCTGCAGAACGCGACGGGGGCGGTGATGGGTCCGCTCGAGGCGTTTCTCTGCTCGCGTGGCCTCAAGACGCTGGAACTGCGGGTGTTCGCCCAGTCGGCGACGGCCCTGCGACTGGCGGAGTGGCTCGCCGCCCAGCCGGCCGTGCGGACGGTGCACTACCCGGGACTGCCAAGTCATCCCGGTCACGCGTTGGCGATGCGGCAGATGGCGACCGGCGGGACGATCGTGAGTTTCGAGGTCGCCGGGTCCGTCGCCGACGCCCGCCGGGTGGTCGAATCGACGCGGCTGTTTTCGTTGGCCGTCAGCCTGGGGGCGGTTGAATCGCTGATCGAGATTCCGGCGATCATGTCGCACGGTTCCTACGCGCCCGAGGCCCGCCGGGCCGTTGGCATTGCCGACGGGCTGATTCGGCTCTCCGTGGGCCTCGAGGCCTTCGAGGACCTCCGCGACGATCTCGCCATCGCCCTGTCGCGGGCCTGACGCCGCACTCTGGGGAATCTGCGGAAGATTCTCCGGTCGCGCTGATTTTGGCGGAAGTTCCGCATCTGCGGATGCCGATAACGATTTCGATCGCACAGAGTCTGCCGCCTTTCGATGCCGCGGCCGACCACGAAATCGGAGATCTCCCATGAACGTCTTCCGCGGGCCACACCACCAGATCACGACCGCATTCGTCGCCCTTCTCGGGCTGTGTGCGACCGTTTCGGCGGCGGAGAGCCAGTTGAACTGGACGCCCCATCGGGCAGGAACCGGCGATCAGCCCGCCGAGCGGTCGCCGGCCGGTGGAGCCGCTCCCAACCAGCCGGGCCCGATCTCCGCGCCCGTGCAGGTCGCCGGACCGGTCGCCTCGGCGGCCCCCGCCGCGGTCGTGCTGCCGGACGACGTGCCCCGCGCGGTGCCGGCTCGACAGCCCGTCGCCAGGCGGCCCCTGCCGCAGCGTCCGCGGCCCGGTCTCCCGCAGGCCGATTGGTCAACCGCCAACCGTGTGAGCGGCTCGTTGCAGCGGGCCTTCGATCCGAACAATCCCGACGGCGTGTTCAGCGACAAGTCGATGCGGACTCCGCGGGGTGAGGCCAACCGGCCGATCCTCGCCGCCGAGGGCCAGCAGGCCGTCGCCATGCAGCGGCAGGCCATGAGCCGCGACATGGCAGCCGCCCAGAGCCAGCGACTGGGGGGCGGACTGGCCCCGCGCTACACAGCCACCCCCGGAGCCCGGCCGCGGATCGATCGCATCGCGATGAACGTCGATGGCATTCCGTCGGTGATGACACAACAGCCCCAGGCCAACGCGCTCGATGACGCGGGCGTGTCGGGCCGGAGCCCCACCGCCGCCGCCGCACCGGCGGCATCGGCCGCTCCGAATCCCGGTGAGAAGCTGCCCGCACCGAATGCCGCGGCCCCCTCGGTCGCCGACGAGAATCCGATGAGCATCGAGTCTTTCGAGCCGGGCTCGGGCGACATGGGCATGGATCCGTCCCTGACCATGGACGGCATGCCGATGGGTGAGGACGGCATGCCGATGATGGCCGGCGAGGATGGCATGCCGATGATGTCGGGCGAGGGGGGCATGCTCATGGGCGAGTATCCCGCCATGCTGCATGTGGAGTCGTTCTACGACGACCCGTATGCCTGCGAAGACGACGACCCGCTCTGCCATCACAGCGGCCGGTTCTGCAACTGGATGCGGCAGTTCGGCCGGCCCTACTACGGCTGGAGGTGGTATCGCGACTTCACGGCCAGCGCTGGCGTGACCGCCTTCACCAACGACACCAACCTGGGCCTTCACGGCAACTTCGGCACCAACGAATACCTCAACTTCGCCATGCCATTCTGGAACGCCTTCGGCATCGGCTGGCAGGTGGGCTGGAGGGGCACGCAGACCAACTTCCAGCCTTCCGAAGTCCAGGTTGGCTCGACCACGTTCACGAAGAACGCCCGCGACCAGAACTTCGTCACGACGGGCTTCTTCACCCGGGCCTTCGAGGGCCGCGGCCTCCAGGGCGGAGCCGTCTACGACTTCATGCACGACAGCTGGCTCGACAACGCCAACATCGCGCAGATGCGGGCCGAGATCAGTTATGTCTGGGGCTATCACGAGATCGGTTTCTGGGGTGCCGCCAACATCACCGACGAGATGGGCTTCCTCGGTCCCCGCAGCCGCGTGAAGGGAACGGCGAGCACCGTCGATCTCTACACCGGCTTCTACCGGCTCCAGTTCGGCGATGCCAACGAACTCAAGTTCTGGGGCGGCGGCACCGGCGACGGCGAGGGCATCGTCGGCACGCTCCTGCGGGCTCCGCTGGCCCGGTCGCTGGCCATGGAAGGCACGTTCACCTACCTGATCCCCGGCCAGACCCGGTCGGTCGTGATCAACGAGTCGGGAGCGACCAGCAACTTCTCGCCGGCCGCCTGGAATCTCGGCGTGAACCTCGTCTACTACCCGGCGGGGCGTTCGCGGCGTGGTCTCGCGAGCCCCTACCGGCCGCTCTTCGAAGTGGCCGACAACGGCAGCATGATCCGGGAGTTCAGCGCCACGAGGCCGTAGGCCGGCTCGAATCCCGACCGCCCGGGAGCCGTTGGGATCGCCTGAAAACGCCGGGTGAACCCCCCGGTTCCGGGACGCCACCTGCCACCTTCCGGCCGATTCGTGTATTCTCCGCGGTGAAGAGGGCGTTGCTGGATGGCTGCCTGCCGTCGCTGCTCTCCTTACCGCGATCGGAATCCACCATGCCGGAAAACGACCAGCACGATCCCTGGGCCTCGCTCGCCGAATCGCTCGGCGCCACCCCCGCCAACGACACCCCCCGCCCGCCGGCCGCCCGGCCTCAGCCCCCCGCACCGAAGGCGCGGCAGGAGGAACCCAAGCCAAAGCCAAAGCCTGCCGTCGCCGGTGGCGACTGGGACAGCCTGGCTTCGGAACTCGGGGTCGCGGGCGGAGCTCCGCCACCGTCCCGGCCCGCCGCCCGGCCGCCGGCACCGGTGCCGCGTCCGCCAGCGACACCCGAAAGGGAGCTTCGCACCGAACGCCGCCGGGACGACGGCCGGGACGATGGCCGCGCCGAGCGTCCTTCACGGCGATTTGACGAGGACCGGACTCCCGACCGGGAAGGCCGTCCGCCGCAGCCCGAAGGCCGCGCTCCGCGTGACGCCGCCGGCCCTGGCGGAGACGAGCCGCTCGGCGAAGAACGTCGCAGCGGCGGCGAAGCCCGCGATCGCGACGAGGAGGGTGGCGGAGGCCGCAGGCGCCGCCGGGGCCGCCGCGGCGGCCGTGGGCGAGGTCGCCGTGACGACGATCGTCCTGTTTCGAGCGAAGGCGAAGCGGGGGCCGCACGCCCGCGCGAGGAAGCGTCGTCTGAGCAGTCATCCCGCCGCGATGATCGGAACGACCGCGGCCCGCGGCGTGAAGGCGTCAGGCAGCGGGACGACGAGTCACGAGGACGCCGCGATGCCGCATTTGCGGGGGGGGACGACCGGCGGATCGAAGACCGGAATCTCGATGATCGCGACCGCGACGACCGCCGTCCCGAAGACCGCGACGAAGAGCCCGCGGTTGACGACCGTCGTGAGGCCGCCGGCCCGGAACGGGGCGGCGAGGGGGACCAGGAATCACGACCGCGACGCCGCCGGCGTCGGGGCCGGCGTTCCGGGCGGAGCCGTTCTTCCGAGGGCACCGCGGAACGCGGCGATTCGACCGGCACCGACCGCCCGCTTCGCGACTCCGCGCCGCGTGCCACCGAAGGCCAGGGAGACGACTCCGACGAGCCGCTGCCCACCTCTTATGGCATGCGTCCCGCCGGCCGGCCCGAAGCATCCTCGCGGACCGAATCGGGCGGCCGTTCCGAGCGTCCTGCGGCGGCCCGCGAAGGCGAGGAGGCCGGCAAGGGCGAGGGCCGTGGCCGACGCCGGCGACGCCGTGGTGGCGAGGGCCGATCGCGGAGCGACCGGGAGCCGACCGGCTCACGTGAGTCTTCGTCGAGCCGGTCACGCAGCCGCGGCCAGAGGCGGCCTTCCGGCGAAACACGGTCGTCCTCGTTTTCCCGGGGCCGGAGGGATGACTTCGCGCCGGTTGCCGGCCGTCACGAGGAGGACGACGAAGGGCTCGAGTTCCTCGGCGTGGAGGAAGCCGGACAGGACGCGTCGCGGCGTCCGCGAGATCCCGAAGACGACGACATCCTGGTCGAAAGCGGTCTCAACACCGTGCTCGACGTGCCCAGCTGGGTCGAGGCGATCGGCATCGTGATCGCCGGAAATCTCGACGCCCGCAACAAGCAGGGACGCGGCGGCGAGCAGCGGGGTCGCTAGCAGGCTCTGGGGCAAACAGCCCGGGCGTCGCGAAGCTCCCCGCCCACCGGGGCCGGGAGCTTTCGACGGGCGCCGGCTCCCCTGCCGCAACGGCCTACTTGAGCGCGATGGTGCGGGCCAAGGGGCGCAGGATCTGCTCGACCACGCATGAATCGACCACCTCGCGGGCGAGCGTCGCCAACCGGTTCATCGTGTCGACGTAGGACGTGTCCGGATCGAGGCTGCCATACTGCCGGGCCGTCACGTAGATGCTCAGTTGCTCCTCGGTGAACTCCCCGGTCCGCACCTGGAAGGCGTTGGTCCGCGTCTCGGTGCTCACCCGCACCTGCACCCGGCAGTCTTCATCGAGGGCGATCGTCAGCGAGGGCTCATAGTTGATCACCCGCCCGCCCGGGGCGTCTCCCAGGCGTTCGAAAGCCGGACCGACGCCGAGCGCCTCGGCCAGCAGGGCGTTATGGTTGCCGCGGTAGGCGAAGTCGAAGCCGAAGAGCACGTCGATCGCCTCGCAGTCGAGCGGACTGATCGACAGGAACGCGGGTGCGAGATCGAGCACGAGCCGATGCTGGTCGAGGGCCGCGTCGAGCGTGGCCGGATTCACCTGCCCCGAGCAGAGTCGCTTCGACTCGACGGCGGCCCAGCGGTAGCGACCCTGGTCTTTGTCCTCCTCGAGGACGTAGTCCCGCTTGTCGCGGCAGTAGAATTTCCGCATCGACGGAAACCGCTTCTGCACCCGCTCGAAGTACTGCAGGATGGTCTCGCGCTGGGCCGGGAGTTCCATCTCCGTGGCCAGGTTCATGTTGATGTAGAAGTCGTCGGCCAGCGACGCGTAGGGCGTCATGTTCCCGTGCAATCTCGTGGGGTCGTGGAAATCGCCCGGAGTATAGCAGGCCGCCGATCCCGGGTCGCGGCACTCCCCGCCGATGACCGGCGGACGCCGGCCCGCCGGCAAAACCGGTCCGGCGGACGGCCCCGACCTGTCGGCCGCTGGAAAGTACCATGAGTCCACGGCATAATCCCCTGTAGCAGGGAGTTGTTCGGTGGGGCTCTCCGTCCCGCCCGACGCCTTCCGCGAACGCATGAGCGACCGCCATGCCCGCACATTCGGACTGGCACGACATCCCCGACGAACGGCTGTCGGTTGAGAAGCGATCCGATGGCGCGATCGTCGTTCGGGTTCGATCCGCCGGACCGGAGGCATCTCGCCTGCCCGACGCGGTCTTCTCGTTCAGGTGCGGCGATCCCCAGTATTCCTACTGGCTCAGCCGCGTCGAGCCGCAGTCGTCCCGATGACCGCCGTGCTGAGTCCCTCACCCGCCGTGTGACACGGGGTGGGTGACGGGCCGGGCGACACCGCGGTGATCTGTCAGTCGTCGCGGGAGCTCGCGATCAGCGCGATGAACTCGCGGTTGCTCTTGAACTTCGCGAGCTGCTTCGTGAGCTGCTCCATCGCATCGACGTGATGCATCGAGGACAGCGTCCGTCGCAGCATGTTGACCGCATGCAGCGTGTTGGGATCGAGGAGCTTCTCCTCGCGCCGGGTGCCCGACTGCGAAATGTCGATCGACGGCCAGACGCGGCGGTCGGCGAGCTTGCGATCGAGCACGAGCTCCATGTTGCCCGTGCCCTTGAACTCCTGAAAGATAAGTTCGTCCATCCGGCTGCCCGTGTCGATCAGGGCCGTCGCCACGATGGTGAGCGACCCCCCCTCCTCG